>DFWB01000040.1:0-30011 GCA_002380675.1 Akkermansiaceae bacterium UBA4145 | reverse complement strand
GGTCAGGACAGAATGGCGCCAAGTCCTCCGGGAAGATGACACCATTTCATACAAGAAAGAAGTCGAAGGAAGCTCCTTAATCCGTTCGACCTTTTCGATGGCTCAAAAGGTTCAGAAGGGAGAGTCCCTCGAGAAAGACGCGGTAAGAAACCTCGTGGAGGGTTTCACGAAATAGCTCTGCCTCGCTTATCCTAAGGCAAAAGCAACGTCCTTGATCTCCAGCGGCAGCAAAACAGCTCGCCGGGAGAAAAGCTCTATCGCCACTGGTGACCTTGCCCCAATCGCTTGATACACCGGGCACAGTGCATCTCAAGGGCGCCTCTCAATCTGGAGCCGCACGAACCGTCTAGCCGCATCTCCTACCTGCACCGCATCTGCGAAGGTTACCTCTTGGGTATTTCCGTTCGGCGTATCCCCGATGAAAGTCCCCCCGTTTAAGGCGGTGGGAGCTCCTCCTCCGAGGATCTCCCCGATAACCATCCACTCTCCCTCGAGAGAATTCGCAGCCTGAACACGGTAGTCGATATCCGACCGGTCGAGCAGTCTTTTGAAGGTCAGAGAAAGGCGTAGACCATCGGCATTTCCAGCCGGCGAACCAATTCCCAGCACTGGAGCCAGATCTGCATCCCGACTCTTCGGGTCACCTCCCAGTGCATATTCCAGCAGTGTCGAAAGGCCGTCTGAGTCCCCGTCAGCATCCCACCCTGAAATCGAGGTGTCGCTTAATTCCTCTGCATTGAAGTTTTCCGCCAGCCAAGTCTGAACCGTGGAACCCCCAGTTGCGGGGGTGTAGGTAAGATGAATAGCACTGTTGCCCTCTTCGAGAATTACCGCGAATACCCCTCCGAAGCCGCCATTAAAGCTATCACCCTGTATGGTAAAGGCGTCGCCTCTGAATCCATTCACGCCATCTGTCGTCTCCACGATTTTCCAGGAGTATTCCTCAGTCGGAGAAAAACCTGCCAGCGGCCCACCTTCTCCCGATGCTGTCAGCGAACGAACATTTACCATAAAGGGATTCTCCGGGGTGGCAGAGAGCCCAAGCACTCCGTCTATCGAGATAAGATCCCAGCCAATTCCCGGGCCCGCCCCTGAATCCATAATCTCTATCTCACACGCTCCGCCTGCGTCCCAGTTCTGACTACTACTCACCAGCGTTCCTACACCTATCCCGGGGGCAATCACCCCTCCTTCAGCAACCTCTATACCACCAGCGAAAATTCCTGATCCTCTCGCGACCGCTCGCCCTGCCGTATCCGACTCCAGGATAACCTCCCCGCTGATACTTGTCCCAAGCGCGAGCTCGAGAAATCCCCCACGCACAAAAGTCGTGTTCTCATAGGTTTTATCAGCTCCAGAAAATCGCACAGTCCCCTCCGCTCCCTCTGGATTAATCTCCATGGTGAGAGACGCATCCCCACCCGAGATATTCCCTGAAAAGTTGACGAGGTCCGAAACCCCCTCCGCAAAGAGCTTAGTCTCCGTAGAATCTGGTCGTAATGTCACCGCTCCACTAAACTCGGCAGCTTCCGCACCTGTCCCGCGAGCGCCCAAGCGCTTATCGAAGATTCCCGCCGCAAAAGCGATACCACGCGCAACCTCATGATCCCCCTCGATGATGAGACGAGCGGGAGTCGTAATCCCCCCAAAAACTCCGCTGTCTGCCCCCACTGCCACATCGGAACTGGCGTTCCCCAAGGTTCCCGGAGAGTCCACAGGGGCCGGGCCTGCCAGCACCAGATCTCCTCGCAGGACCGACGCGCTACTCGTGAACTGATTGACCCCTTCAATTCGAAGCTCCCCCCCAGTGCAACCAATGCCACCACTCACAGAACCAAAGGAATTATCCCCTCTCAGGATCATGACACCTTCTCCTTCCTTACGGAGCCCAGAAGCACCTGAAATGGCTCCCTCGATAACCACCTCCCCTCCTTCAATCTCAAACAGATTATAGGCGCACATCTCGAATTCACCCTTGATGGTATAGGTTCCGGTTGAGCTTGGTCGCGTGAAAAGTCCCGTATTCGAAACGAACGTTGAGGTATTCTCAATCGTGACATCGCTGGACGTGTCAAACACGCATTCTCCCACAGTCTGACTGGAGGACATTGCGATTATCACGTCTCCATCATTCGCAAAACGAACATTACCAAAGTCCTGCGATGGAGACCCCTCCGCCCAGTTCGTAGCGTCACTCCAGTTCGCACTTCCAATACCCTCCCAGGTCCGCGCCTCGGGGACTACCAAGGCATAATCAGCTGACGTATCCAACGACACCTCCTGGAGGCTCATGCTGGATCCGCTCGCTCTCCATATGATCCGGTAGGAACTTACGTTCCTCCCTCTGAGGTCCCACTGGAGAGCATTTCTATTACCTGAGCCTCCAAATCCTGAGGTATCACTCTCATATTCCCGAATATACTCGTCGGCATCCAGAATGACTTCTGTTTCACCATCATCGTAAGCGAGTGCAATGCTGCTGAAATCTACCAGATTACCCGCTGTCTGAAATTGGAAGACTACAGTCCCGACTGGGAATGGAGTTTCATCTTCTAAAACAAAAGATGTGGGCCCTCGAAAACTGTAAATGTTCCCCGTAATGGTCGGGGCAATGATAAAGGCAATTCCCGGGACTGTCTGAGTGATCGTCGGATTCTGTGCATGCCAGAAAGCAGAGGGATCAAGCGGGCTCGATCCGGGAGGCGGCGTAAACCCAAGTACCGATGCTGAATCATAGATGCCATTTGGAGCAGCAAAATCCGGATAATTCGGACTCGTATTCGCCGCGTAAAAGATATCCCACCCGGAATACTCAGTATCCGGATTATCCGCGAAGGATGGCAGCAGGTAATTCGTGTAGAGAAGCTCCCCGCAGGCGCCGGAAGCGATCATTAGAAGGGCTGCCATGGGCACCCAGCGATATTGTTTAATCATAATTATCGGGAGTTAGAGCCGCCCACCCCTCGAGCGGCGAATCTTGTAATCTGAATCGTTATTCATCGCAGCCTTCATGCTCCAAAGCCGCATATCGCGCATCTCTTCCACATTGAGAGAGCGGATGCTCCCATCAAGAAAAGAGGCGACGACTTTACTGCCGTGCCGCGCATCTAGATGCCCGTAGTCATTGGGATCAGCTCCGAGCTGCCAGCTGTCAGGCGACCACATCCGCGTGGTGAGAAAGGGCGGTGTCAGAGTGTTATAACCGTGGATGGTTTCGCCGTTATCCCGGAAGGACGCCGCAGTTGCAAAAACGATAATCGATTCTGACGCTTGCTCGGTTCTCGTGACGCACTCTGTATTATGCGAGACACTTCCATCCGCCTGGACATCCCCCCCGACAAAGTAATGATTGATTCCAAAAGCGGGATAGAGGCTGACGAGATAATCATTTGATGAGTCAATCTGCTTCCTGACTTTTCCCACTAAAGCCACCTCATGTATCGTGACTCCCATTTCGCGGGCGAGGCGAAAAGGATACCGATTCGCTGTCGGCCCAGCGACCACACGGCCATTTTTCAGAGTAACTTCGTCAACTCGGCGATCATAGCCCGGGAGATATCGTCCATTGCCATCGGCTGCGGTCGCCTGAAATCCAGTGGTCAGATCCCGAGCGAGAGAAATATCCTGCGCCTTCCCGGCAGCTTTGAATGCCCGGGACACTCCGATGAAAATCAACCCGGATAAAACCGCCAGAATACTGATTACAATCAGCAGTTCCAGAATCGTGAATGCTCGATGGCGCCCCAAGAGAGAAGTTTTCTAAGAGATTGTAACCTTCCGTTGAAGAAACAAAAGCGGCTCTGACGAATGCCAGAGCCGCTCTGTTAAAAGGGAATAGGGGCGGCACTGATCATCCACCCGTCCCAACGGGCTTTCTACTTGCGACGCCGGCGCAGAATGAACAGCCCGGCTGCGCTCAGAGCGAGCAGACCACTAGTTGGCTCAGGAACAACCGCAGTGTCCGAGGAAAAGCCCGTCTCCGACCAGTATGTATCGACCTCGAAGTTTCCAAAAGAAACGAACGAAAATGGCCCAGTGACCATATTCACCGAATACTCTTCAGCATTTCCGGGAATTTCGTATCTGGCAAGGAACTGGGCTGCACCAGCGGCATTGGGTCCCTGAACCACACCAGGAAGAATACCATTGATAGGTGTAAACCCGAGGGTCGTCCCAAAATCTCCAAACAGGGTTTGTCCTTGAAGGATGATGGTGGTGAAACCCGTTCCAGCAACTCCATTAGTTCCAAATGTGATGGTTTCATTCACTGATCCCTGACCAGAATAGAAATTCAGAGAATTGCTGATGTGATCCTCGTTGTTGTTGGTAGTCCAGAATCCGGATCCAACCTCCGCGGCGCGATTCGTAATCACGCCGGAGGCACCTCCCGGTTCGGCCCACGTATCCCACTGCGCGGTCGTTGAATTGGGCCCTCCACGTGTGTCGGGGGCCACCGTGCCAAAGGCACTGGAAATATCAATCGTTACGGCCAGGCTGGCCGCAGGAAACGCTACCACCGCCCCGGCGAGGACAGGAAGAAGCGAGCGTTTGCAGAAAGTGCTTTTCATCGAGGGGAGCCTATGAAGGAAGGCAAGTGCCGTCTTGTGGCGCGTTGTTCTTTCTTTAGCGCAAGATTAATACCGTAACGCTCATACAGGCTCAGTGGGTGGGAGCCGCCCCTCCTTTTTGTCAATAGAACGCTGAAGAAGGATAATTGAGCGTCAAGATGCCGCTTGAAGGTTGGCAATGCGCCCGGAGGCAATGGGAACCTTACTCTTCCTCTGATTCTCCTCTCGGTGAAGCACAGGTGGCGGAGAGGGTGGGATTCGAACCCACGGTAGGTTTAACCCTACGCACGATTTCGAGTCGTGTGCCTTAAACCGGACTCAGCCACCTCTCCGCTGAGGGCGCATACCTAAGGTCCCTTTCTTTGTCCTGTAAAGGGGAGATTCTACAGACTCCAACCCCGAAAACTCGATTTAAGCCCGAATGCCTTGTGTCCAGCCCATTCAGCATCGAGGGTTTGCAGTGCTTTACCGCTTCCTGATTCTGTTAATTTTTCCTGTTTCGCTCCTCGCCCAGAGGCCCGGAGAGACGCCCGTGGAAGCCTGGCCAAGATCCTTCAAGGCAAAACCGGTCGATCTCAGGATTAACGATAAAACCGCAGACGGATCTCTGGTCGTGGAAAGCCCCCATTTCCGGATGGTGGCGGAAACCAGAATCGGACGCCAAGATCTTACCCGGTTTGCGAGGGTCGTGGAGTCTGTTCCTCAGCTCATAAAGTCTCATCCGCTGCGCCTCTGGAACTCTCCCCGGAAAAGCATTACTGACATCCTTCTCTGCAAGGACGAGACCAGCTTCGTGAAAGCTGGTGGCGACGAAGGAGCGGTAGGATGGTGGGACGGCCACAAGGAGCGGGTCCTCATTCGCTCAGACTATTTTCTGGCTCCTCCCCAGACTGAAAACTCAAGACTTCAGGCACAGCCCGACGAAGGTCTACTCGTCCATGAGCTCGTCCATGCGAGCATGTCTGCAAGTCTTTGGCGCCTTCCTCCCTGGTTTACCGAGGGGATCGCAGAATACTTTTCCGTATGCCACCAGGGAGGCGGATGGTACCTGTTCAGGGACCTCGATAGCCTTATCCGGAATCATCTCCGCCGTGCCATAAGCAGGAACAAGGTAGGAGAACATTTCCACCTTGTTCCAGTTCCCTCGATTCTCGCCCTTAGCCATCAGGACTGGATCAAAGCCTCACAGAGCCAACCGGGCGGGAATGCCTACCTGCCCTACGCCACGGCCCTTCTGCTGGTTCACTATCATCTTCACGGTGGAGCAGAGCGCCGGGCAAAGACCTCCGCCCATCTTGCAAAAATTCAGGGCCTCTCTCCTCGGAACAAAATGCCTGCCTTTCCAACCGAGGAACCGGGCTTCATTCAGAAACGGCTCGTCAATTACTGGTCTTCCCGAGGTCTCCAGCTGATCTTCAGGGAACAATAGACAAAGGCACGGCTCATCCTCCCTCAGCCTGATCCATTGAGGAGCGGGCAGCCTTGATCGTATTGCTCATGAGCATAGCGATCGTCATCGGCCCCACTCCACCTGGCACCGGCGTGATAGCGCGGCACTTGGGGGCTACTTCCTCGTAGGCCACGTCCCCAACGAGCCTGTAGCCGCTTTTCCGAGACGAGTCCTCCAAGCGGTTGATCCCAACATCAATGACGACCGCCCCCTCTTTTACGAAATCTGCGGTCACGAATTCAGGCTTCCCGATGGCTGGAATCAGAATATCCGCCTCCCGACACACCTTGGCGAGTTCCTTGGTTCGTGAATGCGCCACCGTAACGGTGGCATTGATTCCCCTGCCCATGAGCAGAAGGGCCATGGGCTTGCCCACGATCATGCTGCGCCCAATCACTACCGCATTAGCACCACTGGTTTCAATCCCCGCCCTTTCAAGCAGTTGGATACATCCCTGAGGAGTGCAGGGCACAAACCCGCTGTCGTCTTCCATAACGAGCTTGCCAACATTGACAGGATGAAACCCGTCCACATCCTTATCCGGATCGATCAGCCGGATGATCTCTTCTTCATTGATATGGGGCGGTGGTGGAGACTGCACGAGGATCCCATGGATTGAAGGATCCGCATTGAGCCCGGCAACCACTTCAAGCACCTCCTTCTGGCTTGTTTCTTCCGGCAGCTCAATCCGCCTGGAATAAATTCCCAGATCCGCACAGGTTTTCACCTTGGACCCGACGTAGACATGGGAGGCAGGGTCCTTCCCGACGATCACTACTGCCAAGCCCGGGGTCACTCCCCGGGCCTCCAGACCCTGCACTTGTTCCCGGCACCCTGCAAGGGCATCAGCCGCTATCTCTTTTCCGTTCAGAATGGTCATTTATTGGCGAGTCTAGGTCATCTGCTCCACTGCGCATCAAATTCTCAACCTCAATGCGCTTGGCTTCGAAGGCATCGTCATCCATCTGCCGCGGCACATCAAGCAGCTCGTCAAAAATGATGGTCAGTTTACTAAAGGGAAGGGGTAGAACGAAACGGTCCCACGTCTTGAGCCGAAACGCACATCCGAAGTGGATGTGGACGGCCATTACCGGGGACCCCGTCATCTGAGCCAGCTTGATCAGACCCGGACTCAATTGATACCTTGGCCCACGCGGCCCATCGGGGGTCACACATATATCCAGACCACGCCCCACCGCCCGTACCATTTCCCTTAATGCTGCTGAGCCCCGTCGAGAACTTGACCCCCGGACCGCCTCGAGACCCATCACTTTTGCCACCGCCGCCAGCCCCGCTCCGTCGTGGCTGGCACTGGTCAGGACGGCCCCTTTCCGCCAACCGAAGACACGACGGCGTGCCATCAGCGTTCCCGCGATCCGGTTATGCCAGAGACACCACAATAGCGGCTTCTCATGCTTTCCCCGGTCGGTGAGTCCGCAGTGATCCACAACCTTGATGCGAAGCGTCACCGCGTATAACCGCAAGAGCCACCCCACCAGCGCGCCGAGACCCCGCATTTTAAAGCTGGTTCGAATCTCACGGCCCTGCTGCTTATGCTTCATCACTCGAACCGTATGCCATCGCAGTATTCAATCTGGATTTTCAGCCTCACCTCAAGGAGAGTCCTCCTTGCGCGTGATTCTGCCTTAAATCACCTCGTTTCACGCATCTCCCTGTGAATCCTGCACAGAAACCCATCAGATTGACGCCTCGTGATTCAAAAGACCCCCGGGACATCTTGCAAGACTGATGAAAGACTGAGGCAGACTCCACTCATGTTCATCCTCGCCTCAGATCCGCCTCCAATCATCCCACGAGCCTTATTTTCTCGTTTAAACCTTTGGATCATCATGGTTTCTTTCAGGCAGAAATGACCAATTTCGAGGACAAAGCTCGTGAGGCCATGGCCAACCCCCGGAACGTGGGTGAGATGGAAGATGCTGATAGCGTAGGCACGGCAGGCTCGGCAGATTGTGGGGACATGTTGCGGATGTGGCTGAAGTTCACGGAGAAAGATGGCAAGAAGGTTATCGACCGGGCCTCTTTCCAATCCTTCGGATGTCAAACCGCGATCGCCGTAGCCTCAATGGCAACCGAGCTCCTGAAGGGTAAATCCGTTGAAGATGCCCGCAAACTTTCCCCTGATGACCTGACCGGAGACCTCGGGCCCCTGCCTCCGATGAAAATTCATTGTGGCCAACTCGTCGAAGGAGCTCTTCACAACGCTCTCGGCGAGAACCGCGAGCAGCAAGACGAGTCCACCGCACCTACCCTCGCCCAATCCATTTCCAGCCAACAGCAGGGCAATATAAAGATCGTCCCACTTGAAGGTGATCAGGAATAGTCATAGAAACCGCCACACCCGTCTCCCATGAACCAGGAAATCCCTCTTACACGCGATGTCGATGCCATTCAGATTCCCTCTGGTGATACCATTTCTCTCCCTGCTGGCACGCCAGTCGTGATCACCCAGAGCCTCGGGGGCACCTATACGGTGGCAACATCGGCCGGACTCGCCAGAATCTCTTCGAACGATGCAGATGCCCTTGACATCGATCAGGCGGCCAATGAGGAAAAGGCCCAGAAGGACCAGGAAATGAAATCCGCTCCCTTGATGGAGCAGGTCTGGCATCAGCTTAAACAGGTCTATGACCCAGAAATTCCGGTAGATATTGTTAACCTGGGACTGGTCTACGATTGCACGGTGGACGACGAGGAAGATAAAAAGGTCGTGAACGTAAAGATGACTCTGACCGCGCCTGGTTGCGGCATGGGCCCCGCTATTGCTGCCGACGCGCAAGCACGCATCATGACCGTTGAGGAGATTGAAGATGCCCGGGTTGAGCTCGTATGGGATCCTCCCTGGAACCAGGATATGATCACGGAGGAAGGTAAGATGAAGCTAGGAATGATCTAATTCGCAGGCTCTTGAGGCCCAATTGGACTTCCCCCTTGCCAAATTTGGGAATTCAAACTAGCGTCCCGCCCCCCCATCAGGGTCTGATTCCATGTCCAAGCATAACAGCCTCAAAACCAGCGGTGGATCCACCGGCAATCGCTCCGTCCTGAAACGCTTCGAGCGCGTCAAGATTCTCAAGGAGCGCGGACAGTGGAAAGAGGGGCAAAGCCCGGTTGGCCTGCCCAAAACCAAGTCTGAGGGATAGGAACCTCGCCTTGCTTTCTCTTCAGAACGTAATTTTTGAAAAGGGCGGGACCGGAAGGTTCCGCCTTATCTGTCACAAAGTCGTCTCATGCTTGAGGGCACCCGCCTGAACAAGTTCCTTGCCTCCTGCGGATTAGGATCTCGCCGCGCGTGCGACGCACTGGTCCAACGTGGTGGCGTTACTCTTAACGGAGAGGCCTGCACTAACCCAGCCACCCGCATACAGGAGGGCGACATCCTACGGGTTGAAGGCAAAAGAGTTTCTCCGAAGAAAACCACAACGATCCTCCTGAAAAAACCACGAGGGTATGTGTGCTCGAAACACGATGAGCTGGAAAGAGCAACGATCTACGAATTGCTACCCCCAAAGTTTTCCCATTTGAACCACGTTGGCCGGCTTGACCGGGATTCGGAAGGCCTTTTAGTTCTGACCAATGACGGGGACCTCGCTAACCGCCTGACCCATCCAAGTAACAAGGTTGAGAAGGAATATCGCGTCACTCTGACAAGCTCAATCGATTACCAGGTCCTGAAGAAACTCGTAGCAGGAGTTCAAACCCCGGAGGGATATGCCCGGGCGAAATCTACCAAAAGGCTATCTCCTCGTCGCGTCTCCATCATACTGGAAACCGGCCTCAAGCGACAGATCCGCGAAATGTTCAAAACTCTTGGATATGAGGTTGAGAAGCTTTTCCGGATAAGAATTGGCCGTCTTACTGACCCAGAGCTGCGCCCCGGCCGTTGGCGACATCTTGAGCACCACGAGGTCGAGCTGCTCAGCCTTGATCCTCCGGCCGAGGCCTGATCCAGCTCCCTGCCTTGCAACCGGTCATCCTGTTGGGTAAACACCTTGGGACGGCAACTTTCCAGTCAGGCACATGAGTAAGAAGATTGAGAGCCACCTCTCCGAAAACCGCGTTTTCAAACCCTCCCGGGAATTCTCGAAGAAGGCCCGAATTTCCAGCATGGCCCAGTATAGGCGGATGTATCGGGAATCGATCGAAAAGCCGGCCTCTTTCTGGGCCCGCGAAGCCAAGGAGCTCCACTGGCAGAAACGCTGGAAAAAGGTCCTCGATTGGAATCCTCCATTCGCTAAGTGGTTCACCGGAGCGCGCCTCAATGTTGCTGAAAATTGCGTGGACCGTCACCTTACTAACGGCCGGAAAAACAAGGCTGCTATCATCTGGGAAGGTGAACCTGGAGACCAAAGAGTTCTCACATACCACCAGCTCCACCAGGAAGTGTGCCGCTTTGCCAATATCCTCGAGGCCAATGGAGTCAAGGCGAAGGATCGGGTCCTGATCTATATGCCCATGGTTCCTGAAGCCGCGATTGCCATGTTGGCCTGCGCCCGGATCGGCGCTGTTCACTCCGTGGTATTCGGGGGCTTCTCCGCTGAATCCATCGTAGATCGCCTGGAAGACTCTGGCGCCACTGCCGTAGTTACCGCCGATGGAGGATACCGACGCGGTAAGATCGTCGAACTCAAGAAGAGCGTCGATGAAGCACTCCAAAAATACAAAGGGGTCAAGCGCTGTATCGTCTACCAGAGAACCGGAGAAAAAATAAACATGCGGCGAGGACGGGATGTCTGGTGGCACAAGGAAGCCGAAAAAGTATCGCCCTCTCACACTCCAAAGGGGTTCGACAGCGAACACCCTCTCTTTATCCTGTATACCTCGGGGTCAACCGGGAAGCCGAAGGGAATCCTGCATTCCAGTGGGGGATATCTGGTCGGTAGTTATACCTCCTGTAAATATATCTTCGATATGCAGGATGACGACGTCTACTGGTGCACTGCAGACGTTGGGTGGATCACCGGACATTCCTACATAGTCTTCGGTCCTCTCGCCAATGGGGTAACGCAGGTCATGTATGAGGGAGCTCCGAACCATCCGGATTTCGGTCGTTTCTGGAATATTATCGAGAAATATGGCGTCACCACATTCTACACTGCACCCACGGCGATAAGAGCCTTTATTAAGGCAGGGGACAAGTTTCCTGACCGCCACGATCTTTCCTCTCTGCGTCTTCTGGGAACGGTGGGAGAACCCATCAACCCTGAGGCCTGGATGTGGTATTATGAAAAAATCGGATCGAAGCGCTGTCCAATAGTCGACACATGGTGGCAGACCGAGACCGGGTCCATCATGATCTCACCACTCCCCGGCTGCACTCCAACCAAGCCGGGCACAGCCACCCTTCCCTTCTTCGGCGTAGACGCTGCAATTCTTGATGACGAGGGCAATGAGTGCGGTCCTGATGAGGGTGGACGACTGGTCATTCGTAAGCCGTGGCCTTCCATGCTCCGGACTATTTACGGCGACAGGAGCCGCTACCGTAAAACCTACTGGAACGACTTTAAGGGGATCTACACCGCTGGAGACGGGGCTCGGACCGACAAGGATGGGAACTTCTGGATTGTGGGAAGACTCGACGACGTTCTGAATGTATCTGGTCATCGACTCGGAACGGCAGAGGTGGAAAGTGCTCTCGTATCCCATCCAGACGTTGCGGAAGCTGCAGTAGTGGGGCGCCCTCACGAGATCAAGGGCCAGGGAGTCGTTGCTTTCGTAACGCTTAAGGAGGGAGTTCGTGCCGTAAAAACAACCGAGAAGACTCTTAAGGGACATGTTGCCAAAGCTATCGGAGCGATTGCTCGCCCAGACGAAATTCACCTCACCCCGGCCTTGCCTAAAACGCGCTCTGGAAAAATTATGCGTCGTATTCTCAAGGAGCTGGTCGCCACTGGTGGCGTGACAGGAAATATTACTACCCTCGAGGATTTCAGCGTAGTGAGTAACCTGCAGAAAAACCTTAAGAAGTAGCCCCTCTCTCCATTGCATGGGGCATCCCTGCCCGATGCGAGTATTGGAAAACAATGACCCAGTCTCGCTACTTCATCTGGCGCATCGCGCAGACCTTCGGCATCTCGATGCGGAGGCGCCACGCAACCCAAGCAGCAACAGAATTCCATCTTTTCCGGGAAGCGGAAGAGGTTCTCGGCCAGCTTACCTGGGCAGAAACAGAGCACGTCGAAGAACTCTCCGCGGAATACTGGAACCTGCGGCGCATGTCCATGAAGCACAAGGAACTCGTCAGCGAAATCGAAGTCGCTAGTGGAGACCTGCAAAAGTCACAGGATCAACGGGAAGAATTGCTTGAGATGGTCGTTGACCGCACCAAGTCCCTTGTCGAGGAGAGGGAAAAAATGAAAGAGTCTGGTGAGCGGCTCCGGTCTGAACATGAGGTTGTCATATCCGAGGCCAGATCAATTCGAAGGCAGCACGAGGGCATCAAGGCCAAGCTCGAAGTTCTCATTGCAGAGGGGTCCGGGGACACTCCAGAAATAGCTACTTCAAAAGAGGAGCTTGTTCATCTTAAGAACAAGTTCAAGAGTCTGCGGGAGCGCCGCGATGCGGTCCTCACCGAAATCGAGACTGCTGAACGCTCCCTCAAGGATCTTGAAATCCAGATCGAAACCAAGCGCACGTCAATTCGCGGAGAGACCCTCGGCAGCTATCAAAATCTAGGCAAGGCGAATCGTGACTTGTCTCACAACCGCTTGGAACTGAACTCACTGGAGGGCCAAATGAACGGTTTCTTTGCGGAAATCGGTCGTTACATTCTGGCGAGATACCGCGACCCCGCTCTTGCTGAGGTCGCTTCCAGGCATCACGGGCTCATCAAGCAGATATCTGCACTTGGTCTCTCTATCCGGCTCAACAGGAGACTCGCGGGTGAAAAAGATGACCTCTCTATCTGAAACAGGGTCGAAAGTGTCGCCTGCAACCTCTCCCGTGACCTCAAGACGACCCTCCGGCATTGCTCCTCTAATCTCTCTCTTCCAGCGTTGAGAGCAGGATTTCATGTAGCCCGCCGAATCCTCCATTGCTGAGAACCGCGACAACGTCGTCCTCTTCGGCGTGCATCGCAACATACCTGGCAATCTCACCCACACTGGGAATATAAACTGCCTCCCCACCGAGGGACACTACATCCCGAACAAGCTGCTCTGGATCAAGCCTTTCAGCCTCCGCAAATTTACCCGGATCGGAGATGGCTGGCACCACCGCGCGATCAGCGCCTGCCAATGCCTCCGCAAGCTCCTTCTGGAAAATATTGCGCCTGGTCGTATTGGACCGGGGCTCGAATATAGCCCAAATCCGGGAATCCGGATACCGCTGCCGGAAGGCTTTGATGGCCAGCCTGATAGCCGTCGGGTGGTGAGCAAAATCATCGATTACCCTCACTCCCCGAACCTCCCCACGTAGCTGTTGGCGGCGAGCAATTCCCTTGAAGCTCGCAAAGGATTTTCTGATTTGATCCGGTCTCACACCGGCAAATATCCCCCCTGCTACTGCCATCGCCGCATTACGGACATTGAATTCTCCTACCATGGGGATGAAGTAGTCTTCCCCAGCAAGACGGAAACTACTTCCCTCTGTTTGATAGACTGGATTCTCAATCCTCCATTCACAGCCCTCGCTCATGCCTATGGTCCGCACTGGACATGGCGATTGCTCGATCACTTCGATCACATTGGGGTCGTCTCCATTGACAACGGCCAGGCCTCCCCCGGGCACAATGTTGAGAAGCCTTCGGAAGCTCATCTTGATCTCTTCAAGCGACCCGTAAATATCCGCATGATCGAATTCAATATTGTTGATCACTGCGAGCTCCGGAAGGTAATGAAGAAACTTTGATCGTTTGTCGAAAAACGCAGTGTCGTATTCGTCGCCCTCCAGCACGTTAAATTCAGAATCTGTAAAAGAGGCCCCCTGACCAAGATTGGCAGGAATTCCCCCTATCATATACCCCGGGTCACGGTCTCCTTCTTTAAGCACCCACGCAAGCATGGCCGCGGTTGTCGTCTTGCCGTGTGTGCCTGCCACCACAAAATTACGTTTTCCCCTCAGAAACTGCTCCTTCAGCACCTCCGGCAGGCTTTGGTAAAGAAGTCTCCGGTTCAGGACCTCTTCAGCCTCCTCATTACCCCGGCTGATTGTATTCCCAATCACAATCACGTCTGCACTTTCAGGCACATTCGAGGCTCGGTAACCCTCGAAGATCTCCACTCCACTGTTCTCAAGGAAGGTCGACATGGGCGGATAAACCTTCTCGTCCGATCCCGTCACTTTAACCCCTCTGGCCTTCATGGCAGAGGCGACAGCACCCATTGCTGTGCCGCAAACGCCAATGAAATGATAGTGCTCTCTATCAGCCATTCTTCAGCAATGAGTCTCTGCTCGCATGATGTTTATACCGACATTGCGGATATTAAAGCAGGTTAAAACCCGGGCGCAGCAACGGTAGCATTGTCCCTTTCTTCCCTGCGACGCTCCATAATTCGGTCTGCTGTCTCACTTACCATTCCCTCAAGAAGATTCCGAAGGTGGCTTCCCTTACGATAGTCCGCAGGGGCGATGTGCTTCACCCGGTCAGCATAAGTACACAACTGATAGCACTTCTGGAAACTTCGCCCGCTTGTATCCTGCGCATTATAAACAGCAATGGAATGTCCTCCATTTCTCTTCATAACTGTAAAGCAGGGAACGTCAGTCGGCCCATCCCCTATGTAAATCATGTTTTCAAAGGGAATCGGTCGCAACTCAGGTGGCATGTGATCATTCACATCATCCCCATGCTTGAGCATTCCCTTGTTGATTCTAAATAGAAACTGCGTCTTCGTGGTGTGTGAAACCGTCCGCTTTGGAAAGCTGATCTTTCCCTCATGATCTTCCCCGAACTCACAGCCGAATATCGCGGTCATATGTTTCGCCAGACTGCTGCCCTCAAGCAAAGCCCGGAGACCCGAGGAAATAATGAAATGTTCAACCTTTACCCCTACCGCATGATGCTCGGGCCGCAGGACGACTGACCGGATTTCATCGAAGAGCTCAGGCACACCTGGATAATAGGTTAGTCCGCGCCCTAGCTCCACCAGCCGGGCATTGGTCACCCCGTCCATCTGCAAATAGTCGAGAAGGCACTTCATATACGCCAATTCGCCGTCCCATTGGTTTTCTTTCACGAGCGAGTTACACCGGCTCCAGAACTGCACGGGATCGATCCCAAACTCTGGGAAGAGCACCTCATCCTGCATGTAGCTGGGGCTCAGGGTCTGATCGTAATCATAGATCAGGGCTATGGTGCTTTGGGGAACCGCCATGACACGAGGTTGTAGAGCAGAATGCAGCGCGGGAGTAACGAAACAAGGACAACTTCCGCAAAACCCAATGGGGAGTGTCTATTGTTTGAATTGCCCCCACAGGGAGGGGCTCCCCCAATGGCTCGCATGACTCGAGAGCGCCCGAGGACCAACCGAGGATAGCACCTGCGATTCCGAGGCAACCGGGGTTTCTCCAGAAAACGGGAGGTGGTAACTAGTGCACTGCCCCTAGCCTTATCAGTCCATTTCCACGACAATTTGATTGTTTCAAGCCGACTAATGAGAGTCCATCGGACCATGCCCTCGCGTCATGGGACAGGCTGGAGCCAGCAAAACACCAATCTTCTGCCGACGCGGATGGTTACTCTCCTTTCCTGTAGCCTTCTGGCGACCTCCTCTCCGTCTGGCATTTCTCAAGAGATTGATCCACCCCCGACGGGAGCTGAATTATTCTCGATCCCGGGGGGAAATAGCCGAGAGAAGCCTCCCGAGCCCCTTGGAGCAGCCCCCTCCATTCCTCAAAATTTTCGGGTGACTGGCGAAGACTATGAAACCCGATGGGACGCTCCCGGCGGGCGCATTTTCTATGAAGGAAACATGCAGTGTCGCACTGATGATGGCATCCAGCTTTTTGCGGACCGCATTGTGATCGACCTGAACAATAAGGTCGTCAGATTTTCTGGAAACGTAACGATTTATCAGGGCTCTGTACTCCAGCGCGGAAAGGCAGCGTCCTTCTGGTATGAGGAGGAGAGATTGGAAGGCGACGGACTTCGAGTGGGCATGGACCCAATGCTTCTAGAGGCTGATAAATTCCGGATGGTTAAGAGAAACGGACGTACCATATTTCTCGGTGAGGACGCAGGTGTCACTACTCACGACGTTGAAGATCCGGACTTCTGGCTTAGAGCTGCCAAAACGACCGTGATTCCGGGAGACAAGGTCATTTTCCGTGATGTCAAACTCTACGCGGGGGATAAGCCTGTGTTCTGGCTTCCCTACCTCTCCCAAACTCTGGACGTGGGCCTCGGTTACCGATTCGTGCCGGGCGCACGCTCCCATTGGGGGCCTTACCTTCTTAATCGCTATGGCTTCATGCTGGGTGGGGACAAGGACCATGTGACCGGAGAGAACGACAACGCCTGGCTGCTATCACAATGGCACCTCGACATACTATCGAAACGAGGAGTAGGAACTGGCCTGGACCTCACTGACACCCGAATGGAAGAAAATCCGAATCTCGGGTGGCTTAAACTTTACCACATTCATGATTTTGACCCGACTTTAGACCGCAGTGGAATTCCACGTGATAAGGTAACAGAGAATCGCTTCAGGGCACAGCTGCGTCATCGGCTTGAACTTGGGAACCTCGTCACGGGAGGGAACAGCTACCTCGACGCAGACCTGACCTACCTGAGCGACCGATTTTACCTTGAGGACTATGACTCGGAGGCATTTCTCCTAGAGCCAACTCCGGACAACATTCTCGCTTTTACCCACCAGAGGGGCCGGAATCTCATGACGCTCTGGGGCAGGGTCCGCCCAAATCCCTTCTACCAGACCGATACTCGCCTCCCCGAGTTTGCTCTCGACCAGATCCGTCAGCCCTTTCTCGACTCTCCGGTCCTCCACGAGGGGCAATTTATCGCCGGACTCTACAATGAAGTGCTGCCCGACTTTACACGTCGCGAGCTCGCTGCGGAGGCAACGACTCTTGATCCCGGTGACCCTCGAAGCGACGAGATCACTACCATCCTTGCCGAGCGCGGCTACACTCGCTTCCACCTCTGGCAGGAGGCATCCCTGCCCATGAGCGTTGATAGTCGTATCAATCTGGTTCCTCGAGCCGGCTTGGGTACTACGGTTTACAGCAGCGTTGACGGTCTCGGAGAAAGCGAAAAGCGGAGACACCTTTACCTCGGAATTGATGCCTCTGCGAAATTTTCTCAGCATTTTCCGGATGTTCAGAGCAAAACACTTGGCCTCGACAACCTCCTCCACGTCATCCAACCCTACGTAGGAGCCTCATGGATTGCCACTGACGAATTGGACTCGAGTTTCCCCCGAATTGATCGTCTCACTGCGAGCACCCGCCCGCGCCCCCTCGGAGTTGGTCGTTTTACTGCCATTGATGACCTCGCAGACTGGACCATCCTGCGCCTTGGGGTCCGAAATCAATTCCTCACAAGAAGAGACGGTGGATCTCATGAATGGTTGTCCATCAACTCCTACCTCGACTGGTTTCAGGAAGACCCGGAATTTGATCGCGAATTCTCAAACCTTTACAATGAGATCTACTTTCACCCGGTTCCCTGGCTTGAGATGGGACTTGAGACCCAATTCCCACTGCTCAGCAAGGTCGGTGACTTTACCGAGATCGTCGGCTCCTTTCGCTACATGCCCAGTGAAAATCTTGAGCTAACGCTGAGGCACCGCTTTCTGAATGACCACCCTATCTTGCAGGACTCAATCCGCTTTGAGTATGGAGCCTTCAATAGATTCAATGAGAAATGGAGTGCCGGATTCAAGCACCGGTGGGAATTTGATGACAAGGTTCTCGAGTACCAGCAATATTCTGTCCATCGCACCTTCGACAACTGGGTTGTCTCGCTCGGACTGTTCCACCGTGACAACCGATATGAAGACGAATTCGGCGCCCTGATCGGACTAACGCTTCGCGAGTTCCCCTCGATAAGCCTGCCTCTAAGAGCGGGAATCGAATAACGTCCCCAGGCGAAACCTCAGGCCTCCTCTAAAGGGCATTAGGAGCAGGGTTCACTTGCGAGGAGCCATTGCCTTCCTCGGCGCTTTCTGGCGCGAGGGGGGGCAACTCGTTCCTTTCAACAGCCTTACTCCGGTAGAGCGGGAAGATTGTCCTGATCTCCTTGAGAATCGCAAACGCTCTTTCCTGCTTTCTGTCACGGTAAAGCACCCGGATCCGACTGCCGATCCTCTCTTCCTTCACAATCAGCTTTTTCCTCATATGGGCCATGGCCTCTGCTTCCGAAGCCATTCCCCATTCATCGACAAGATTCAGGCTGGCTATCACTTTTTTCAAGATTGCTTCACTCTCCAGGAGCTTCTCTTCATTCAACACGACTGACTGCATACTCATCCCATCCACCTTCTCCACCTTGTAGGACAGCAATGCCACCCGGTCCTTATTAAAGAACATCCACCCAAGAAACCCACCCCCCGACAACCCGAGAACAAAAACCACCGTGATGACGGCTAGAACAGGTCTGGACATGGCCTCTTCTAGCAAATCGCCTTCCCTCGCCAAGGGAATTTGCTAAACCTGTGCTATCGGCGGGTATCCGGCAAAGATCCCCGTTGACCTTCTTATCGCGGGCAGCAACAACCTCCAGCACCCTCGCAAACAGCATGCAATTTCCAGCAACCAACGCCTCCCTCCAGACTCTTTCATGCGGTCTTCCCGTCATCATGCAGGTGGATTCTAACGCTCCGGTAGTATCCGCTCAGTGCTGGATCTCAACCGGCAGCCAGCACGAGAACCAATTTGTTGGAAGTGGGCTTTCACATCTCCTCGAACACATGGTCTTCAAGGGCACTACCTCTTTCACCGGAGCGGAACTGGCCACCGAGGTGAATGCCAAAGGGGGACAATGGAACGCCTATACCTCCTTCGACAGGACCGTATACTATATTGATGGTCCCAGCGTGTCCTGCGAGACCTTTATCCGTGTTCTCTTCGAACTAGTATTCCAGCCCCGTTTTCCAGTAGGCGACTTCGAAACAGAGAGGGATGTCATACGGCGGGAAATCGACATGGGCAAAGACGATCCCGACTCGGTAGCGAGCGAGCTGCTCTTTCGAACGTTTTTCCAGCATGACCCCCGGCGACATCCCGTAATCGGGCACCGCAGCTATTTTGATGCTCTGACCTATGAGGATATGGTGGGGTATCATCGAGGGCGCTACTGTCCCTCTAACTGTTGTTTTGTTTTATCGGGTGATTTCGACCCCGCTAAGGCATTTGCAGATCTCGAGGAGATGAGCGGGACTCTACCGTTTAAACCACTACAACAGACTATTGTATCCGGCGAACCACGCCAGATTGGACAACGCGAGGCTCGGATGCCGTTTCAGATCCCGGTAAGCAAAACAACCCTCGCCTGGAAAACTCCGGGACTCGATCACCCTGACTCTCCCGCTCTTGAATTACTCGCTGGCGTCCTTGGAGGGGGACGCTCATCACACCTCTATCGACGGTTTCACGAAAAAGAGGGCATCGCCCATCACCTGGGGGCATGGGCATGGAGTCCGGTCACCGGTCCAGGCATGTTCAGTATCTCTGCGGAAGTCGATTTTGAAAAGCGTGACCAACTCGAGAAAGCTGTGCTCGAGGACCTTACTCCCAACCTTGGCAGCGAACTCCAATCCGCACTGAATAAAGCCCGCCGGCAGGTTTTTGCACAGCAGTTCAAAACCTTGGGAACGGCCTCAGGGCGAGCCACTGACCTGGCCTCAAACTGGCACGAGGCACGGAACCTCAATTTCACCCGCGACTACTTGATCAACCTCGACCAAGTTACCCCTGAAGATCTGCACCGAGTCTCTCAGCACTATCTCTCCCCGGATCAGGCAACCATCACCTCACTGGATCCGGAAAGAACATCGCCAGTTATCAACACGGTTCGATCGGCTGGGCAAAAGCCCGAGATCACAACACACGTGCTGGAGAACGGCCTTACTCTTCTTCTCCGACCAGATCCGCGAGTTCCTACAGTGAGTTTTCAGGGCGTATTCAATACGGGACGGCATGTCGAAAATCCGGAGAATTGCGGTATCAATATCCTGCATGCCTCCCTCCTGACAAAGGGCACCCAAAACCACTCGGAGGGAGAATTTGCCGATAGAATAGAATCGCTGGGCGCCAATATTCGCGCCAGCGCCGGCAACAATACCAGTATCATCTCCTCCTTCTGTCTCCAGCCGGATCTGTTAACCGTTCTTGGCCTGAGCGGAGAAGCTCTCTGCTCGCCCACCTTTGAAGAAGGCCCCATTGGAAGAGAAAAGGAGATTCAGCGGGCAGATCTTCTTGAAAGCCTTCAGGACCCTTTAAAGACCTCCTTCCGACTCCTCCGCGAAAATCTATTTGGTTACCGGGACTATGGGTTGCCTCGTCTCGGGACGGAGAAATCGATCGACAATATCGATCGAGAAATGCTGGAGAGGCACCACCAACAGTTCATCACTCACCATAATGGCGTGCTTGCGGTCTTCGGAGACATCAACCCTGAGGCAACGATAGAATGGTGCAACCAAGTCTTCGCCGATCTCCCCCGCGGACGAAAGCACGACGCACCTGAAGCCGAACTACCTGAACCGATCTCCACAGAAATAACCCATTATCTGGACAAGGAGCAAACCGTCATTGCGATCGGATATCCGGGAGCCCATATCACCTCCGGGGACATTCCCGCCCTCGAGGTGATTCACGAATATTGCTCAAATATGGCTGGACCACTTTTCACCCGGATGCGGGAAGAGCTGGGCCTCGCATATTACGTGAATGCCACACAGTTTCTTGGGTTGGGAAAAGGCCTGTTCGCTTTTTATGTCGGCACCGCTCCAGACAAGGCGGCCCTCGCCCGAAAGGAGCTTCTCGCTCAGATCGAAAAACTCACTCAGGAAGGCATCCCTGATGCGGCACTGGCTCATGCCAAGACCAGCGTCCTCGCAGGAGATGCTCTCGAGAACCAAAGTAATCACTCCATGGCTCAGATGTGCGCTCTGAATACTCTTTTCGGCCTAGGCTCCCTTCATCACCTTGCACATGCGGAGAAAATTCAGTCCCTGAGTCCTGAAGATATTATCAATACGGCTCAAAAATACTTCAGCCGGAAGCCGGTGGTTGTCAGCGTGGGTCCGGAAACCAACTCGGATCAGGTCTGAAAGAAGCTCCTCAGTGGCCTATGTCACATCGGTAACAACTCGCATTCGGCGACATAAAAGGTAACCATCTTTCCTATCCGATATGGAAAATGACCAACGCTTCGCTGATTTCGTGATCCTGCAAGCTCAGAATGCAGGAATGTTCCTCGGGAAAGTTCCAAACCCCGTCAGTGGAACGTTGGAGGTTAACGCTAAGGCGGCTCGCTCCGTGCTAGATTCGCTTGAGATGCTGGAGCTGAAAACAACTGGTAATAGAACTCCGCAAGAGGACAAATTACTTCAAACGGCCTTACTCAACATCCGGACTCTCTATTCCGAGATCGAGACACAGGAGAGTAATGATCCCAGTCAGCCTTAGCGGACACAAAATCCCGGGATTGAATCGAAAGCCTCTTTACGACATTCTGCAGACTCCACGCTTATGGTAAACTCCTTCAAAATACAGAACGTTGAAGTTGGCGGCGGGACTCCATTCTTCATCCTTGGGCCCTGTGGTCTCGAAAACGAGGAATTCGCCTGGGACATGGCGCGGAGCTTGAAGAAGATCTGCGAGAGACTGGATCTTTCTTTTATTTTCAAGGCTTCCTACGATAAGGCCAACCGGACATCCGTTGATTCCTTCAGAGGGCCGGGCGTAGAAGCTGGGTGTCGCATCCTTGGGGCCATCGGAAAGGAGTTGGGCATTCCTGTGACAACCGACGTTCATACCGCTGGAGAGGCGGAGATCGCCGCAGAGTTTATTGACCTCCTGCAAGTTCCTGCCTTTCTTTCTCGTCAAACAGATATCCTCGAAGCCTGCGCCGCGACAGGACGAGTGGTGAATGTGAAAAAGGGCCAGTTTCTTGCTCCTGCCGACTGCGTCAACATCGCGGAGAAATTAAAGTCTTTTGGCTGCGACAAATTTCTCATCACAGAGCGGGGAACGACATTCGGTTACAATAACCTTGTTGCTGATATGCGCTCTCTTTACTGGATCCGCGAGGAGGGAATTCCAGTTATTTTTGATGCTACTCACTCTGTGCAACGCCCTGGCGGCATGGGAGCCACCACGGGCGGTGATGGAGAACTGGCACCAGTTCTCGCCCGCGCGGCAATAGCCACTGGAGTCGATGGAATCTTCATGGAAACGCACCGTAACCCCGCGCAGGCTCTTTCAGACGGTCCCAATCAGGTGCCCCTCGAGCAGATCGAGAGTGTCCTGCTTTCTCTTCTCAAGATTCATCGCGCGCTCAATGCATGAGAAGACTAGCAAAGGCGGGCCATAATCGGGGGTTCACGCGTTCCCCTTTTCTTTTTCTGGCAGCCGTTTTACTGGGAGTCGGCATCAATCATGCCTCTGCCCAAGGAGTTCTCGGAGCCAAAACCCAGGAGCTTCCCTATGAGAAGCTTGGCCCCATGATGAACAACCTTCCCGCTGGAAGCATGCTGCGGGAAGTCCGCATTCCAATCTTTGATAAGAGGCTCGAGCGGATGGCCCTTCTTCAGTCCAGCTTTCTCAAGGTTATCACCAAGCGGGATTTGGTCGCGGAAAACATCACGCTTCGCTACTTCCAGGATGACTCCATTCTGCTACGGATGAAAATGAAATCCGCGGACTTTTCGCTTACAACCGGAGTGCTTAAGGCGCATCAGGCGGTCAACCTCGACACTGAAAAATTGAAAGGCTTGGGCACAGGTGGGGTATTCCATCTTGAGTCCCGTTCCGGCTTTATCCGCGGACCCGCATTAACCCGACTCACCTCGGAAAGCCTGAAGCAGACAGAGCGGCCCGATCGGGAACACGAAGCGGATTCTTCCGAACGCTCCTCACCGGCCGAACTCAGCGCACTCGCAACCGCCTTCACTGGACCCGAAGGCCTCACCGGGAGAGAGCGCCGCATTATCGACAGCCTTCTGGAGTCACGGACAAAGTCCGTCATAGCCAACCGTGCTCCAACACGAAACTTTATGACACAAAGTCGCCAGTTCATTGGTCGAGCTGACACCGACCTGCGTAGCTTTTCCAACACCGTCGAGATTCCTGAGGCAAGGCTCCTTGGAGGAGCGCCAAATTCTCCACCTGAGCCGCTCCTTCCAGAATTAAAGCATGGAGAACTCATGATCACTGCGGAAGGCGGCATCTTCCTCAATCCGCAGCGAGGTCACATCTCCTATCTTCGCAATATCCAGATCCATGACCCACGCTTTACCCTTTCAGGAGGAGGACACCTCAAGGTCTTCTTTCCTCCCCAGGAGCTCACTAAGGCCATCAAGGAAGCGAATCAACAACCTGCCGCAGGTGAGATAGACCCGGAACGAGGCCGAGGCGAAGTGCCGACAAAAACCTTTTCCGAACTCGTAGATCCATATCTCTTTGTGGTTTCAGGCGGAGTCCGGTTAGAACTCAATGATCCTTCCGGGATAAACTCTCCACTGGTGGCTACCGGAGAAACTGTCGTGATTGATCGACGCACCGGGGATATCGTTCTTCAGGGAGGAACTCCCTCTATAAAACGGGGGTTGGACTCGCTTACCGCGAAGGACCCAGACCTCTATCTCAGGATCTACGAAAACGGAGACATCTATGCGGAGGAGGGGCCATGGACAACAATTGGCAACCTTGCTCAAGATAGCACGCCTCCAGAAAACATCTCCTCTTCCACTGGCAATGCCTCTTCAGGAGGAAACAACTCTGAAACCTTAGTGACAGTCTCCTGTCATGGCGGCCTCTACCTTGACGCAAGTGAAGGTGAGATTGTCTACCTGAAGGATATTCAGGTTGTTCATCCAAAATTCCGCGTTGAGGCCGAGGATGAGATGAAGGTCTTCCTCAAGAAAAAACCAGGGAAAACCTCTGGCGCGGAGGCCTTCTCGGACATTGAATATATTGTCGCGAGCGGCACAGTTCGATTGGTTCAGCAGGACCCAGTAGAAGGAGGCGATCCTGTTACGGCAACAGCCGAACACATCATTGTTGATGTAAAGGGAGCCAATATTCTTCTGAAGGGGGGGGCTCCTTTCCTCGGAATTGGCGATAACTCCCTGCGCGCCGGCACGCCAGACCTCTACATGCGTATTTACCAAAACGGCAGCCTCTTCGCAGAGCCGGGACCATGGACAACAACTGGAAACCTCTCAAAATCGGATGGAAAGGAAGAAGAGGCGGAATATATGACCATAACATGCGAGGGAGGAATCTCCTTCGATGCAATCAAGGGACAAATTATGTACTTGGGTGAAATTGTCGCGGTGGAACCTCGATTTCGTCTCCGTTGTGATAAGAGCATGCGCATCACTCTGAGCCAGCGAGACGGGACTAATGGCAGATCCCCTGAAGGCCCCGAAGCCTTCTCGGAAGTTGACAAGATTGTTGCACTCGGAAATGTCATAATATCACGGATCCCTGAGATTGGTGCCCAACCAGTGGTCGCAAGATCTGCGGCCGTAACCTACGAGGCATCCAGCGGAACTCTCGCGCTCCGCGGTGGACGGCCGGCCATTCGTCAGGGAAAGAGCTATTTCGAAGCACAGGAAGATGGCCTCTACATTCTCTTCTATCCTAATGGGAGCTTTGAACTCTCCCGCGGAGCATGGGAACAATTCTTTGATCTTCAGGATAAAAAATTTGAGAAACTCCGCCAGCGAGCAGATGATCGATAATCCGACGCGACGTGGAACATGAATCCAACCATACTAAGGTGACGCCTGAATCCCCTGAAACAGGCAACCCCGTTCTGCAAGCTGAAGGCCTCCGTAAAGTCTACAGTGGCCGCCCCGTGGTGGAGAGTGTCAGCCTCACTGTTTCACCTGGCGAGGTAGTTGGTCTCCTTGGCCCGAACGGCGCCGGCAAGACTACCACATTCTACATGATCGCCGGCCTCGTCCCTCCGGATGCCGGCCAGGTTCGAATGGGAGATCGTAATGTGACACGAATGCCAATGCATAAGCGTGCCCGCCACGGACTCGGTTATCTTCCTCAGGAGGAATCTATATTTCGAAAGCTCAGCGTAGAACAGAACCTCCTTGCTGTTCTCGAGACCAGACGCGAGCTCAGCCGGAAAGAGCGCCGGGAGCGCTGCGAGGAACTACTCGAGCAGTTCGGCATTACAGAAGTCCGTAGCGCCTCCGCTCTTACTCTCTCCGGTGGCGAAAAAAGGCGCCTCTCCATAGCGCGGTCCCTCTGCACGGATCCCAGCCTCTTGATGCTGGACGAACCGTTCAGTGGTGTCGACCCCATAGCGGTTCTCGACATCCAAGAAATCATCCAGAAGCTGCGCAGTGATTACGGCATTTCCCTGCTGATTACCGATCATAACGTCCGGGAGACCCTTCAGATCGTAGATCGAGCTTATCTCCTCCTGGAGGGGCGTGTCGTCCTTGAGGGCGCTTCCGAAAAACTCGCTGATGACCCTGTTGCCCGGCGTCATTACCTCGGTGAAAACTTTTCCATGTAGGACTCCGCAAAATCTCGGAATCAAGGCAGAAGGGGAGAGCAGAAGGATTCAGGCCAGTCCAGAACTGCGATGGGGACGCAAAGCTCTGAATGGCTTCCTCTGCGAACGCATTCACACGGAAGTGAGAAGCAGTCCAAATAGCGTTTTGTGAACTACCCTGAGCGATCAGATGCAGGATTCCCCCCTCCCCCATTAGCGGGCTCAGTCCTCTCCACATTGCTATTTAAAGAGGGAAACCGTGAGCTCCCTCCTGATTTTTAAAAATGAGATTTAGAATTCTGCTGGAGGCATTAGCCTGTCGGTATGGCATCCCGGGTGAAAAAGATCACCTCTATCAGCGTTAGGCGTTTTTATGAGCGGCACCACGAGGCCCTCAAGCTCGGCTTGGTAGGTGAATCGGAAACAGGATTCGAAAGAGCCATCCGCGAACCGGCTCCCAACCGTCCGGGACTGGCCCTTGCTGGGTTCTTCACATATTTCGCCAACAAACGAATCCAGGTAGTCGGCAACTCAGAGGTCTCATATCTTAAGAAACTGGCTCCCGACGTGCGCTCCAAACGCTTTCGTCAACTTTGTGAAAAGCGAATTCCATGCATTGTTACTTCGAGAAATCATCTCCTACCCGATGACCTTCTGGCCATCGCCGCGGAATACGAACTCACAATTTTCCGGACACCAATGGTGACCATGCAGTTCCTGAACATGGCCTCTATCCTTCTTGAGCAGGAGTTTTCTGAATCAATCTCCATGCATGGCTGTATGGTCGACTACCGTGGAGTTGGCATCCTGATTATTGGAAGCAGTGGTTCTGGTAAGAGTGAAACTGCGATAGGACTTCTCGAACGCGGAGGCGCTCTCGTAGCTGATGATATGGTGCGGTTTCAGCGTCATGGCGACGAGCTCATTGCTTCCTGCCCCGATTTAGCGAGAGGATACCTTGAGATGCGTGGTATCGGCATTATCAATGCTGCCAACCTTTTTGGACTTTCCGCCATTCGCCCCGAAAAACGCCTCGATCTTGTTGTCACCCTCAAGGGAGAAAGCGATCTGAACAAGGTGGACCGGGTCGGACTGCACCGTGAAGGTCACGAGATTCTCGGGCAATCCGTTCCCCATGTTGAAATTCCCGTCGCAGCCGGCAGAGATACTGCCCGGCTTGTCGCGGTCGCAGCCCTCGACCTGCAGTTACGCCGCCTTGGCTACGACATGGCCGATGAATTCAATCAGCGACTACTGGCCAAAATGCAGGGAAATGACCCTGTGATCTAACGCGACACCGGCGGTCATACATTTACTCCTCGGCTCTGTGTCAGCACGCTCACTGAGCGAATCAATCAAGGAGGACTTCATACTACGCGGGAAATTTACCTTCCCACCACGCCACTAGGCCTCCTACACTGCCCCTACGGACGTTTTCCCATGGTGAGTAAAGAAGTAACAGTTTCCAATAAACTCGGAATTCACGCCCGACCAGCAGCTCAATTCGTCAAAACTGCCAGTCAGTTCGAAGCTGAGATACGTGTGGAAAAGGATGGAGAGGAGATCAACGGGAAGAGCATAATGGGTTTGATGATGCTGGCGGCAGGGCACGGATCAGTCCTCAAACTTATTGCGGAAGGGCCAGATGCCGAAGAGGCCTTGCAATCGCTGGAAGATTTAGTTGTTCGTAATTTTGGAGAAGCCTGAAGGTTTTATCCTGAATGCAATCAACTTAAGGCGAGGCATTGACCACCTCCAACGCTCTGGCCAAACTAAGGCCGATGAGCGGAGCAGCGAAGGAAACGATCTACGTGGGGACACCTGTCTCACGCGGCATTGTTTTCGGGCCCGTTCACGTGATCGCGCGGGGATTTGCAGCTCCCGAGGTCTACCCGATTGCAAATACAGCTCGGGAAACAAAGCGATTCAAGGATGCACTTGCTCGCACTCGCAAGCAACTTGAAGAGCTGCGGAAGCATATGGAGTCCCTCTCGGGTAATGAAGAGGGCCGTATCTTTGAAGCCCATATGCTCGTTCTGGAAGATCCAGTGGTACTCACCGGCGTCCCCAAGGCGATTGAGGAACGAGGTCAGAATGCGGAGTATTGCTTCTACGCAGTGATGCAGAACCAGCTCGAGTCAATGCGTCGTATTCCGGATCCATTTTTTCGTGATCGAACTACGGATATCGAGGACGTCTGCCAGCGAGTTCTCCGAAATTTCGATGCGGAGCACGAGGAGCCTGCTCCAGACGAGCCCGACCATCAGCACCTGCTCGTCGCGTATGATCTCACTCCCTCAGCCACTGCTGCGATGGACCGGCACCAGGTCCTTGGCTTTGCCACTGAGCAAGGTAGTCTCACCTCCCACACTGCAATTCTGGCTCGTTCACTGGGAATTCCAGCGGTGGTCGGCCTCAAAAATGCTGTATTTAATTTACGTGCTCTTGCCCCCTGCATTCTCGACGGTTACGAGGGAAAACTCATCTCCAACCCTGCTCCGGAAACCGTTGCGAAATACCGCGAGCTGCAAGAGCAACACCAGCGCCGGCGCAAGGAGCTGGACAAGTTACGAGACCTCGAAGCCTCAACCGTTGATGGGCATACCATCACGCTTTCAGCCAACATTGAGTTTGAGCATGAAGTTGATTTGGTGACTCGATCCGGAGCAGAGGGCGTAGGTCTTTTCCGGACAGAGTTTTTCCTGCTCGAGCATGAGGAGTGTCCTGACGAGGAGGAGCAGGCCGCGCTCTACTCGAGAGTAGCTGCACGAATTGAACCTAATGAGGTGATTTTTCGAACCCTCGATGCCGGCGGAGACAAGGTCCCCGGGGAACCGTTAAGTGAACCTGAGCCAAACCCATTTCTCGGATGGCGAGGCATCCGGTTTTCGCTCGACCGGAAAGATCTCTTCAAAGAGCAGTTACGCGCCATCCTGCGCGCTGGAACATCCGGGCGAGTGGGTGTTATGTTCCCCCTGATTTCAGGGGTTGGCGAAGTGCGCCAGGCGAAGAGCCTGCTAGCCGAGTGTATCGATGAGCTGAAGGAGCGAGGCGTCGACTTTAATCCGGACATTGCGATTGGCGCAATGATTGAGGTCCCTTCGGCCGCAATGGTTGCCGCCGAAATCGCCGCCGAAGTTGATTTCCTTTCAATTGGCACAAATGACCTGGTGCAATACACCGTAGCGGTTGACCGCGTAAATCCACGGGTAGCAAAACTTTACCGTTCCGCGCACCCGGGCATTATCCGGTTAATCAAACACGTCGTCGAGGGAGCTTCACAACACAAGATCTGGACCGGGGTCTGTGGAGAAATGGCTGGCGACCTGACCTTGTTACCTCTGCTCATAGGGCTTGGAATCGATGAACTGTCAGTGGGTGCGCCGCTGGTTCCGCTCGTCAAACAGGCTGTCCGTATGCTCGATTTGGCCGAGTGCTCAGAACTGGCCCAGAAATGCCTCCTCGCATCGGAGACTCAGCATGTTGTGGATCTTTGCGGGGAATTTGCTGCCAGAATCTACCCTGATCTGATGCAGGAGGAAAGCCGGGGGCCTAGCGCACCTTCTTTCGCTTCCCGCCCTGCATGACGATAGTAAAATGGCCATCGGTTCTCTTAGCGAGATCCTCCATGGAGGCATGAGCCTTGGGCTGCATCATGGCGACGCAGTTAATTTTGATACCCTTGCTTTTCGCCTTAGCACCGATCTCCCTCGCCCACCTGTCAGAGCCCTTGGCTGACCCGTCGGTCATGAAATAAATCACCTGGGGTGGCGGCTCCATATCGAGTGCCATCTCCAGCGGATTGTCCCAGCGCGTTCCCCAGACCAGCCGTGTTTCCTTTATGGTTTTACGCGACTTTGAAAGCTGTCCCTGCGTAGCACTCAGCCATTCTACCGGCTGCTTTTTTCCCACCTGCCTCCACTCATGAGCCGTTCCCGGAGATTCCCATTCATACTTACGGCGTCCTTTCCCGATGACCGTAGCCTCTCCCTTGGTCCAATCTACTTCATCTCCCGCTACCCAGGCAGGGCCGGCAAAAAATATCAGGGCATAATTAGTTTTAGGGGCAATCCCGTCTACCGACTTTGTCAATTCCTTCCGCATAAGATCCTCTCGTCCCCCTGAACGCATGGAAGCGGAATAGTCGATCACATATGCGATCCGCTCAGCCTTGGAGGTTACTCCAAAGAAGCTGGTCCCACCACCGAAACCGGACCCAGAGCCCTGGCCCCACCCTTCTCCGAAGTCATCACCATCCCCGAATTCAATCGACTGGTCCGGAGTATCGGTATCCGGTACAGGCACAGCTGTCGGTGTTGGCACGGAT
>DFWB01000081.1 GCA_002380675.1 Akkermansiaceae bacterium UBA4145 | reverse complement strand
CCGGTGGCCCGCTGGCAATCCGGAAACCGGCTATCTTAACTGCGACGCGAGTCCAATCAAGACTCTGATTCTCAACCAGCGCAGGCAGGGAAACAGGCACTTCTGGAAGTTGAATTTCGGGAAGAGGCCTGCGGAGGAATTCTTCAATGTGAGGTCGAGCCGAGACTGTGTTGAAAACCTTGCTGGGGATGAGGAGCACGCGGAGCTCAGGAACACATTGAAGGCCGAACTCTTCGAGAAGCTGAAGGAACAGGGCGACCCAAGGATGCTTGGGAGAGGCGAGGTGTTCGATAGATACGGATTTGCGAGCGAGCGATGGAACAATTTCTACGAGAAATATCAGAGGGGTGAAAAAATTTCCACCGGATGGGTTCTGCCCTCCGATTATGAAAAAGAGGAGATTAAGTGATGTTGCCCTCGGCGATGAGGCAGGTCTTCCCGGCAGACGCTGGCTCAGGGGGAAGCGGTAATCCGAAGATTTGAAAAGGTAGTAGGGATATCGGTGACTCGAAGCCCGAGCGTGCCGGACTTGTAGGTTCCATCCTGATGAGTGAAGAGCAGGCTCCCGTTCAAGGACACCGTGAAACGAGAGCCCTCTGCTGAGACGGAGAGCTGGTGATCCCGCGAAACGTCGACCGTAACGGCTCGCCTCGTTAGCTCCTGCCATGTCGAGCCGTCCATTTTCCCCAGCAAGACGGTGTTCTGACTGGGTTTGATCCCAACGAAGTAGCCGCGTGCAGCATCAAATCCCACCGAAGGAGCTGTGGACCGGAACAGGATACCCGATCCGCGTCCCTCCCGAACCCGGTTGAAGTTCATGGTCACCGAGGCGGTGAAGTCGTTCGGCAGCATCCCGTTGAGAAGGATTTTTTCCCCAGCTCGGAACTCATTCACTGGGTGCTCAGGAGGAGAGCCGAGGGTCAGGGACTGTCTCTCGGAGCGGTAAAATTGTGGATGCCCAAAGAAGGAGTGGTCGGAGGAGAGATCCGAGGAGTAGGGGAGCTTGAGCAGGAAGTCCTTCTCTCCTGCGGGGCGGGGAAAGGGGAGGGTCGGCGCCATGGGCCGACCAAGAAGGGGCCGCCCATCACGAGACCATTTGAAAGGCTGTGCGAAAATGGTTCTTCTCCAGCCGGGAGAGCGGTCCCGCTTGGCGTGAAAGACCTGCCACCATTCGGAGCCATCCGGCGACTTGACGAAGCAGGAGTGACCAACGCCAAAGGTTTCTGAGGTCGACTGGAAGATCGATCCCTTTCTCTTTTGCCATGACGCGGGATCCAGAGGGTTGTCTCCGACCAGCTCGAGGAGACCCAGCTTGTAGCTAGGGAGCCATGATGCTCCGCAGGAGTAAGTGACGAAGAGCCGGTCTCCCTGGGTGAGAACCTGCGGCGCTTCATTGAGCCCTCTTCCTTTTGGCGGTGGTTCTGTGCGTTCCCACGGGTAGTCGAGATTATCGCAGAGACGCACGCGTCGGGTGGCAAGTTTGGTCGGGCTCTCCATTCGAGCGATATAGAGAAACTGACGATCTGAATCCGGGCGATCCCAGCCTGACCACAGGGCGTAGAGCTCGCCCTTGTGTGTAAGAGGCGTCATGTCGATGGCCCAAATATTTTCGGAAGTGCGATCACCCGTTTGCAACGGCCCATGAAGGTCATATTTACCCAAGGGGTCTTCGTTTCTTGAACGGAGGACATAGGTAAGATGGTTCCGGTTTTTTCCATCGGAAGCAGCGAAATAGATGTGCCAGCGGCCGTCGAGCAGGTGCAGTTCTGGGGCCCAGACTTGCCTCGAAAAGGGTCCCTCATCAGGAGCCTGCCAGACGAGATGCCTTTCTCCGAGTCTGGTCAGGTTTTTCGAGGTATGAATTGTGATTGCACGATCTCCTTCGGAAAAGCACCAAAGGTAGCGCTTTTCCTTGCTGTCGCGGATGACCCAGGGGTCCTGTCCAACTCCAATGGGGTTAACGAAGTGGGTGCCCGGAAGAGCTCCGGTTTTGCTGTAGGAGGGGTCAGAGCCGTCCTTGGGCATACCGGCATTCCAATCCCGCACTGTCTTGTCGAGGTGCTTTACGATTCCGGGGTTTTCAGCGGCGAGATTGCGGGACTCACCCGGATCCCGTGGGAGGTCGAATAGCTGAGGGTCCGACCCATCAAGATTGACGAGGTATTTCCACGATCCCTCTCGGACAGCCAGGTCTGGATTGTCTTCTTTGAATCCATGGCTGAACCCCGGGCGATCGGGAGGGCGTCGCCAGAAGAGGGGAGCCTTCCGTGAGGCCTTGGACTTTCCGATAATTGTTTGCGAGATGTCTTCCCCATCCAGTGTTGTGGATGGAATGGTAGAGGTCAGGGCGTAGAGAGAACGGTTAAGGTCAATGGCGGAGAAGACTGAGGTGGTATTGGCTGTGCCGATGGATTCCTTTGGCATCAAGCCAGGGGCCCAGACAATCAGGGGAGACCGGATGCCTCCCTCATACATCCAGGTTTTGGCGCCCCGGAACGGTTTCGAGGTGCCGGCACCGGGTTCGTGTCCATTGTCCGAGCAGACAGTGATGATGGTGTTGTCACGGAGTTTGGGATCCTTCCGAATTCGGTCGAAGAGGCGCGCCAGTTGTTCGTCCATGGAGTCGAGGACCCCCTGATAGAGGGCTTTCTTACTCCCTCCCCATTTGTCCAGCGGGGGCCAGAAGGGGCCGTGGACATCATCGGGCCATAGATTGATGAAAAAGGGTTTGTTGCTGGTCTGAGCCCGGTCGATGAACCCCAGAGCCTTGTCCACAAAGCCCGTGGTAATCTGTGAGCGTTGCATCCACTGGAAGCCTTTCCCGAGCCGTTCGGCGTCCGCCCAGATGCGCCCCTGGATGGGCGCCCCACCGGCAGGGTCAGGTTTTTCGGTGAGGGGAAGGAGCTTGGGGCCCATCCCCTCGAAGTTGGTCAGGCTCTCGTCGAAGCCATATTCTGAAATAGCCGGGGCGTCTGCGACATCCCGTTGCCCTCCCATATGCCACTTGCCGAAGTGGCCCGTGGCGTAGCCCGACTTCTGCAGCTGCCGGGCAAGCGTAGGGGCCTTGAGATCGAGCCATTGGGCCATCCCGCGGCGTTTGTTATCCCTTCGATTATTAAGATAGGAGGTGATTCGCCAGCGATGGGGGTATTGCCCTGTGGAGAGAGCGACCCTTGAGGGAGAGCAGATCGGGGAATTGACGTAGAAGTTGGTGAATTTGATGCCCTCTGATGCGAGTTGGTCCACATGCTGAGTTTTCACGCTTCCGCCAAAACAGGAGAAATCCGAGTATCCCATGTCATCGATGAACACCACGACGACGTTGGGTTTGGTAGTGGCATACCCTTGGGAGAGGGCCAACGTCAGGGTCAAAAGAGTTGTCAGAAGGAGTTTCACTCGATCGCTCAGAGAGGAGGTTGATGTTTATGGTTGGTTTTTCGGGTGAAGGGTGTGCTTAAGGCTTTTCTGCGGCGCCGCAGTAGCACGCTGCCGGGGGAATGACGTCTGCGCTGGTCCAAGCGAGACGAAAGGCTTTGTCCGCGTGGCTGGCCTCGGCAGAGCGGCCCTGCCCGTTCAGGGCGTCTCGTAGACCCAGCAAGGCCCAGCCATTGGCAGGGTAGATCTCGAGATCCCGGAGGAACACTTTTTCGGCCTTCTTGTGTTTTCCATCCACTACGAGCAATGCGCCATAGGCATGCCGTGCAGGCATCATCCATGGGACGGGCTCGGCATAGACGAGCGTCTCTTCGATTTCCACGGCCTTCTTCAGTTCCTCCAAGCCCCGGGCTCTCTGTCCGGACTTGAAAGCGGCCTCTCCCCGAAGGACATGCTGCGCGATTTTCATGACCTCCTTGGCTGGTTGGTTGCCTAGGTTACGCTGCGCGCCATTGAGTTCCGCTACGGCGCTGTCCAGAGCTGTGCTTTCGAGCAGGGCTTCGTCATGCCTTCCCGTGTTCGCATAGGCGACACCGCGTGCGTAGTGGCGCATGGCTTTTCCCACAAGAGCCCATTCCGGCGGGATCGGTTCTTCTAGGATATCCTGCCACATTCCGAAACGGACCATGACGTGCCATTTACTCGCAGCCACACCATCGCTGAACGAGGCCAGCGCTTCCATGAGGGGTGCGGGGACTTCGGTCATGATCGCACGGGACGCGGAGAGCGCTTCGCGCTTTCGTCCCTGCATGGTTGCCGCCCAGGCGAGGAAGTGCCTGTTGTGTGCCATATAGACACGGTATTCCCCGGCATTGGGATCACCTTCGAACCAGGCATCGTCCAGGGCGGCAGCCCGACGATTACAGTTGGCGGCATCATCGTAGCGGCCCGTCTGCATCCAGATGTGAGAAGGCATGTGCACCAAGTGTCCGGACGCTGGAACAAGGTTTAGTAGCCGGTCGGCAGCTGGTTCGGCAAGTTGGGGCCATGGTGACGCCTCCATGGTATGGATATAGAGATGATTGGCGGCAGGATGATTCGGGTGATGAAGCATGACCCGCTCGAGAATCGCTCGGAACTCGGGAGTCCTTCCCACGGGCTCCCCCTCAAGAGTCCAGTAGTTCCATGGCTGCATACAGATCATGGCCTCAGCGGTCCAGACCTGCACGTCCGGGTCCAGTGGGAAGCGCGCGAGGACCTTCTCCATGGCAGCGAGGTAGGCCGTATTCTGGGCGGTGAGGTCTTCTGGTAACGGCAGATTATAACGGGCGACCAAGGCCTCAATAAGAGCACGGTTCGCCCCTCCTTCCCGGTCCTTGAGTTCAAAAGCCCGTCGGGAAGCGGCGTAGGACCACTCGTCCTTCGGCTTGTCGATACCAGGGTTGTTCTGGTTGGGCCCACCGGCATAACCGATACCCCACCATGCCATGGCGAAGTCGGGATCGATCCGGGTTGCCTCGCGAAAGGAAGAGATGGCGCCGTCGAAGTTGTAACCCAGCATCAGAGCCATACCCTGATCAAACCACCTCCGGGCTTCTACGGATTCGGTGGCAACCTCGCGCCGGTAGTCTCCCAGGCGATCTAGGATCATGGGCGGGGTGGGGTCAGGCAGCGGGGGAAGAGTCGCTGACCATGCGGAGAGGCTCACCGCCATGACGGAGAGGGGAAGGGTAATTAATCGAGTATTCACCTTTTGAGCGATGATTGGAAGGAATCGGCCGCTGCGTCAAGCCACGGCTCCGTAATGAGAGGAGGAGGGCATGCCGGAAGGACCGCAGGCACCCGGCTGGGTGAAACCAGCAAGGAGGACGGATGGAGGCAGATTCGCCCAGGATTGCAGCGCGAGGCCTAGCTCACTTGGCGTCAAAGCGCAGCGCGAAGGACCCGTCCTTTCCAGTGAGAACGAGGCGATTACCGGTTACGACCCAACTGGAAACGTCCTTGAGTTGCTGCAGATAGGCGCGCTCCTGGGCCATCGCTTTCGGGGGGCCTCCCCGTCGGGTGCTCGCCATGGGGCCAAATGTGATCTGGTCACCTTTCCCGAGCTCTGCCTTGCCAAAATATCGATTGACCCCGGCGGAGCCGCTGGCACGGCCGTCGGCGCCGATCGTAAGCGTAATCGTGGTCCCGGCGACAAGGGCAGTATCGGAGGTCGCCTTTTTCCCTCTCTTCTCGAATCCTTCCAGCGACCATTCTGTCCCGGTCAGGGGTTTTGCCTTCAATGGCGCACGGACTTGGAATCTCAGCTCCAGTTCAGGGGTCCCATTCGAGAGAACCAGGGCCTTGCCCTTAACTCGCCAGTGGGTAACACCACTGAAGAGCTGCGTAAACACCTCTTCGGCTTTCATGGCAGCGGGGTCGCCGGCCATTTCCGTCATGCCGCCACCCTTGAGAATCAATCGGCCATCACGTTTGGCAGAATACTTCCCGGTCATTCGGTTGACTCCGCCACTCATGGAGAATGTTCCATCCTTGAACGATATCCCCGGAGGCTTGGGAGCGGCAGTCAGGACCTCGGGGTCAGCCGTCCACGATTGAAGTGTCCAGCCTTGCGGGATGCTGAGCTGGGGCGGGTCCTGAGCGACGGGTGCGGCGCCAGAGCAGGCGCAGAACAAGAAAAGGAGAGCTAAACAATAGCGGATCTTGGCTTTCATAGCAGTAAAGACACCAGAGTTGGGAACTTCTTGGTGAATTATAGCAGTTGAAGCCCTTCAACGGCAGGACAAACCGATTGGGAGAGCGGGTAGTTTGACAATTGTGATCGCCGGAGGCTTTCCCTTATTGACGATAGTCCTGCCTCTTCGAGTATTATCCTCGTAGGATGGCGCTTTACCAGGGCGTAAAGTCACCCGAGGGAGCAGGAGTAATATTGAGCAATATGGTTTCCTTCTTAGTGTCTCGATTGTAAGTTCTGGAACCCCTCGGACGTCGTGCGTGCTGCTTTCTCCCTGCTTGTGCTCTTTCTTGTTTCGGATTGTCCGGGCCGCACGTGGACCAGTAAGGAGGGAGTGACCTTTGAAGGGGAGCTGGTGGAAGCGACAGTTCAAACGGTGACGCTGAGTTCTCCCAAACTGCCGAAACCTCTCAAGGTTCCCATTTCGGAGCTTGCGACTCCGGATCAGATCTTTGTCCGGGCGTGGCATGCGGATCAGGTCCGCGAAAAGCAAGCTGTGGCTCGCATGCACCCTGACCAGAGGCGTCAGTATGAACTTCTGAAGGCCACCCGCGAAATTGCGGAAAACTTTGAAGGGAAGTGGCCGGGGATTGTCTCTGCCCCGGGCTCTCTGGAAGTCAGGGACCTGAGTGAGGAAGAAGAAGCGGAGCAGTATGTCTATCATAGCCCCCATTATGAATTCGTCTGTGATGTGCCGCTCAAACGAAGCCTCGTAAAACGTCTTGCGGTCCTCTTCGAAGCGTCACGTGAGTATTGCCGGCAGTTGCCTATCTCGAGCAAGAAGGCTCACGTGGCAGGGATCAAGCACCGCAACAGGATCCTTCTCTTCGAGACGAAAGAGGGTTACGCCAAAGCGGGGGGGCCACCCGGGTCGGCGGGGGTCTACATGGGAGGGAAGGACGTGATCATGGTGCCGCTTACTTCATTGGGTGTGAAGAAAGTAGGATCTTCCTATGCGATTGACTACGACAAGGAGAATAGAACTCTTCCCCACGAGTTGACGCATCAGCTTACGGATCACTACTATTTTCGATCCGGGGCCCGGGGCTGGTTCAGCGAAGGTCTTGCGGAATACGTGGGAGCGACACCCTATCGCTCTGGATCCTTCAACGTGAAGAAAGCTCTTAACGCTATCAGGGACTATGCGACGGGCTTTGGGAGAGCCGGCAGAGGAGGTCGAGCGCTTGGCGACGAGATCTCTGCCCCGGATCTGCAATCCTACATGCTTCAGAGCTACGGATCGTTCGTGGCCAACGGCAATTTCAACTATGGCTTGGGGTTACTGATCACGACCTATTTCTTCCATATGGATAAGGATGGAGACCGGGTGGCAATTTCAGCATTCCTGAAGGCCTTGAGGGAGGGTAAAGAGGGAGAAGAAGCTCTTGAGGTCCTACTGCAGGGGCGTAGTTGGAGCGAGATGGAGGAGCAGATTTCTGCCGGTTGGAGAGGGCGAGGGCTGAGAATCAGGTTCCAATAAAATCGGTTATCAAGAGATCATGAGAGAGGTATGCTCTGTTTCCACGCCGAAAATCGGGTTTGTCCTGATCATTCATTTCCTGCTCTCCACGGATTTTGTCCCGGCAGCTCCCGAGGCAAGGCCGGCGGCAGCCCCAGACTTCAAGGAACTCGGGGTCAGCTACACCCTGAAGACCTCCACCAGCCCGGTTCCTAACAGAATTCACATCCTGCGCATTGACCTTGCTCCCGGGAAGGTGGAACCCGTGGTTGTTCTTGGGGCGGATCCGGACGGCGATGGGCCGGCGGAGGCATCCCTTACCGATCCCCGGAAGATGGCCTCCGACCCCTCGGTTCTTGCCTTCGTCAATACCAACCCGTGGGACAGTTTTCCAGATTCCAAGGGCCGTAGAAACCGTAAATGGCATTCGGGGCAACCGGTCGACATCCATGGCCTGGCAGGAACTGGTGGTAAGATGCGTAGTAGTGCGCCCCCCTCCAATACTTCCGTCTGGTTTGATAACGAGGGACGCGTGCGTTTCGGGCACCAGGCGGGTGATGAGCCCGTGGTGGCGACCAACGGTTTTCAAATGATCGTGTCCAACGGCGCGCTGACCGTGGGCGAGGGAGGAGTTCGGCATCCTCGTACTGCTATTGGCTCAGACAAGAAGGGAAAAACCCTCTGGCTGGTGGTAGTCGATGGCCGGCAACGAGGCTACAGCGAGGGGATGAACATGCATGAGCTGGCAAGCGTGATGAAAGGACTGGGCTGCTGGACTGCGACCAATATGGACGGTGGAGGAAGCAGTGTCATGGGCCTGCTTGACGAAGATGGCAGCATGAAAGTCGTTAACAGCCCTTCGGACCGTTTCC
>DFWB01000010.1 GCA_002380675.1 Akkermansiaceae bacterium UBA4145 | reverse complement strand
CCGCCAGGGCCGCCAGGGCCGCGTCCACCAGGTCCACGTCCACCAGGACCACCAGGACCACCAGGTCCACGTCCACCAGGACCGCCTGGTCCGCGCCCGCCACGACGGTCGTCACGACGCTGGGGGCGACCACCGCGTCCTCCCTCTTTCTCCTCTTTCTCATTACGGTTCACCCAGCATTTCACTCCGATGATACCGTAAACGGTCTGGGCTTCAGCGAATCCGTAATCGATCGGCACTCGCAATGTCTGCAAAGGCACTTTTCCCTCCCGATACCACTCCGCACGTGCGATGTCCGATCCTCCAAGACGCCCGGCACATCGGATTCGTATTCCCTCAGCACCAAAGTCCATGGCGGTTTGCAGGGCTCTTTTCATGGCCCGTCGAAAACTGATCCGACGCTCTAATTGGACCGCAACATTCTCTGCTACCAACTGCGCATCTAGTTCGGGACTACGCACTTCCACAATATCGATCTTAACCTGCGAGTCAGCGCAGATCTTCGAGATATCGTTCGTCATGCGCTCAATCTCAGAGCCTTTCCTTCCAATTACCAATCCGGGCCGGGATGTGTGCAATGTGACGCGAACACTGTTCCACGCTCGCTCAATAACCACCTTGGAAAGGGCAGCAAATTGCAGGCGGCCACTCAGATACTTCCGCACGCTAAGATCCTCATGAAGTTTCTCACGATAATCATCGCCTTCAGCATACCATTTGGAGCGCCAATCACGATTGACCACGAGTCGGAATCCGACGGGATTTACTTTTTGTCCCATAATGTTTTTTGGTGGGGAAAGTTTCTTAGTCCTTTTGTTCTTCTTCCTCCGATTCCTCTTCAGAAGTCGTAGGTTCTTCGGTGACTTGCTCGGCGCCAGTTTCCTCGTCTGGAGAATGGTCCGAAGCTTCCTGTACGGGATCCGCGTCTACCTGATCTTCGGCGACGATCTCTGCCTCCGCACTGTCTGTTACACTCTCATCTGAAGCGGCTTCCTCCTTGACCTTCTCCGTCTTCGCTGCCGGCTTTTTTCTATTACCCTGCTCGCGCTTTGAAGGGGCCTTCTCTTCGGCTCCCTCATCGGTCAGAATAATGTAAATATGACTCGTCCTTTTCTTGATTGCACTGGCGGAACCACGAGCCCGGGGCTTGAAGCGACGGAATGAGGGGCCGTCTGATATATTGGCCTCCTTGACGAGAAGACTATCCGCCGCCAGATCATGGTTATTTTCGGCATTCGCGACCGCGCTTTTGAGTGTTTTCCCAATCAAGAATGCCGCTTTCTTCGGCGTAAAGTTGAGGGTGTCAATAGCGTCGGAAACAGGGAGGCCCTGGATCTCACGGGCCACATCCCGCGCTTTTTTAGGCGAGATCCGTGCGTATTTGTAAACAGAACGTACTTCCATGATTATAGGGCGAACTTAATTCTTCTTGAGCGAAGCGGTGTCATTGAACCGCACTGGATTGTTATCGTTTTGGAGTTTCTGGACAAACACCCCACAAATGTCAGGGCGAACGTCTGCAACCATGGCCTCAGCCACCATCACCTCCCCACGCATAATATTAAAAACCATACCTATACGGGCATCTTCCTTAGCACCCACATTGAGGACCACCAACCCACTCTTTTCATCTATACTTTTTACCTGCGCATACTGCAGGTTGCCTTTCTCAACATTCTTTTCGGGCATATTCCTCAGACCTAACTCCACTTCAAGGGCTCGCAAATACGCCTCCAGCTGGGATCTCGCTTCCGGATCCGCCGTAATGGCTGTTTTGATGTAGGCCTGAGCAGCTGAACTGAGTCGGATTGCAGCCTCTTCCATTCTTCGCAGGCGCCGGTCCAGGACGGTTACATTCTGCCATGCCTCTACAGTTCTTTCATCTCCACCGCTGATGAGATCCTTCCCCAGCGCCTGCAGTCTGATCCTTATCCTCACCAACGCCTCAGCCGACTCCTTTTCCCTTCGGTTTGCCTCGACAAGACTTTCCTGCAAACTCCCAACTTGTAGCCGCAACTGCGCATTCTCCTTTCTGAGCTGTTTCGGCTCATCAACCTCCTCAGCACCACACCACGGCATCAACCCTGCCACCATGAGGGTGGAGAGTGTCAACTTTAAGGGTATAGTAACCATTGCAACAGTTTGTTGGCGTAGTAGAAATCGGGAAAATTACTTCTTACCCATACCTCCGTGGGCTTTGAAAATCCTGGTTGGCGCGAACTCTCCCAACTTGTGACCCACCATATTCTCAGAAACGTATACGTTCGTGAAACCCTTTCCGTTGTGCACCATGAAGGTGAGCCCAACGAAGTCTGGTGTAATCATGGAGCGCCGGCTCCAAGTCTTTATCGGCTTCTTGTCACCCTTTTCGACCGCGACGTCGATCTTGGCTAGTAGCTTCTGGTCTACGAAAGGACCTTTCTTTAGAGAACGTGGCATAATTTCAGGTTGTTAACGCTTCTTGGCATTGCGGCGCTCGACAATGAACTTGTTGCTGCCTTTGTATTTGGACCGGGTTCGTTGACCCTTGGTGTGGCCCCATGGAGATTTGAGGTGCTGTCTTCCCCCTCCAGACTTGGATTTACCCTCACCACCACCATTGGGGTGATCCACCGGGTTCATACACATCCCGCGAACTGTCGGACGGACTCCTTTCCAGCGAGTTCTCCCAGCCTTTCCTGAGACCTCGTTCATGTGGTCCCGATTCCCGACCTGACCGATTGTGCAATAACAGTTTTCGTGAAAGCGCCGAATTTCCCCAGACGGCATCTTGACCAAGGCGTAACCGCCTTCACGGTTTGAAACTACTGCCTGCTGACCAGCCGATCTCGCCACTTTTCCTCCTCCGCCTGGACGCAGCTCAATATTGTGGACTGCCGTTCCCAGAGGCACACTCTTGAGTGGCAATGCATTACCGGGCGTAGGCGGCGCATTCTCTCCCGCTTGAACGGTTGCTCCTACCTGAAGTCCGGACGGACATAGAATGTAAGACTTCTCTCCATCGGAATACTGAATCAACGCAATTCGGCAAGTTCGATTAGGATCATATTCCACTGCCGTGACACGGGCTTCGACCTCACGCTTACGTCTCCTGAAGTCGACCAAGCGATACTTGCGCTTATGTCCCCCGCCAATATGTCGACAGGTAATCTTGCCCTGGTTGTTCCGACCCCCGCTCCTCGGAAGCGGCTCGGTCAGTTCCTTTTCGGGCTTCTTCTTGGTGATTTCCTCGTAACTTGGCCACACCTTGTAGCGGTTAGAGGGCGTCACTGGCTTGAAGCTTTTAAGTGGCATGACTGCTAGTTTTGTTAAATCGCTGTATTATGAACTGAGTGACGTAGAGCCCTAGATGAGATCAATTGAATCCCCATCTTTCAGCCTTACCATTGCCTTCTTCCAGGCCGCGGTCTTTCCTTCATCGGCCCGTCTGACTCGCTTGGACTTCCCGCTGTAGTTGGCGGTGCGAACACTTGTGACCTTGACGCCAAAAGCCTGCTCAACCGCGCGCTTAATCTCGATCTTATTGGCACGACGATCCACCTTAAGCACATACTCGTTGTGCAGCTCCTGAAGAAGCGTGGACTTCTCAGACAGGCGGACACTGTCGATAACGGAATAAATATCTCTCATGATTCGCTTTGGTCTATTCTTCAGCTGGTCCGGGATGCCAGCACCTTGAGCGCAGGAGCAGTAAGAATAATACTGTCGTGGTAAAGAAGCTCTTCGATGCTTACCTCGATGGCGGGCAGACACATCGCACCCGGGACATTCCGGTGAGCAAGGAGGGTTTTGTCATCGAATTCGGGAGCAACAACGAGAACCTTCTCGGCTTCGGTAATCTTGCCCACTTCGGCCAGGAAGGACTTGGTCTTTCCATCCGCGATCTCAAAAGAGTCGACCACTTGGATTTTTCCGTCGGCGATGCAATCTCCAAGAACACGGCGGAAGGCCAACTTCCGAATTTTCTTGGGCACTTGCTTGGAGTAATCCCTTGGGCGAGGGCCGTGAGCTACACCTCCACCGACATAAAGAGGAACCTTAGATGTCCGGTGACGAGCATTACCCGTCCCTTTCTGCCTGTACATCTTCTTACCGGTTCCTCTGATCTCGCCTCGCGTCTTGGTATTCGCGCTCCCGGACCGACGGTTAGCCTGATAGGCCACGATCAGGTCGTGAACCGCCTGACTGCCCTTCTCACGGTCCTCCAGCACTGTAATACTGGCGGCTTTGGCTTCTTCAAGAGTGAGTGTTGTAGCTGACATATTGCTTCCTTCCTAAATTGAGAGATTCGATTACTCCGCCGGCGAAGGCTTCTTTTTTGCGGGCCGGACAACCACATAGCTACCCTTCGAACCCGGAACTGCACCGGAAACGAGAATCACGTTATCCTCCGGGCGGACCTGTACGATTTTCAGATTCTGCGTGGTCCGGTTGCGCTGTCCATCGTGTCCAGGCATCCGCTGGTTCTTCCAGATACGGCCAGGCCACGTTCCTGCACCGACGGCTCCCGGCCGTCTGTGAGTCATATGTCCGTGGGCGGCCGGTCCACCTCCAAAATTGTAGCGCTTCACCACTCCTTGAAAGCCCTTACCCTTGGTAGTTCCAATGACGTCCACCCACTGGCCATCTTTGAAAAGTTCCGCACCTGGGTGGGACTCCGGCAACTCCTCACCCTCTTCGAGGCGAAACTCACGGATGATGCTCTTGGCCGCAACGCCATGCTTCTTGAGGTGACCCATGGCTGGCTGCTTCATCCGCTGTTCCTTTTGATCCGAATAGGCCACTTGAACGGCGCTATACCCATCTTTGGAATCAGGTGTTTTCTGCTGCACGAGCTCATTGCCTCCCACATCGATCACGGTAACCGCGACCGCACTGCCAGCCTCTTGGTCAAAGAGCCTGGTCATACCTATTTTCTTTCCAATCAGTCCTAGTGACATGGTCGTATGGAGTTAAACGCTAAATTTTTCGGCCTCAGATCCGAATTGTAATGTCGACCCCGGCAGGGAGATTCAGTTTTTTAAGTTCGTCGACTGTCCGAGCAGTAGGGTCCATGATATCGAGAAGCCTCTTGTGGGTTCGGATCTCGAACTGCTCTGCTGATTTCTTGTTCACGTGCGGAGAACGGTTCACCGAGTATTTTTCAATCCGAGTAGGCAAGGGGATTGGACCTGCGACCTTGGCGCCCGTCCGCTTGGCTGTCTCCACGATTTCTTCCGCTGACTTATCGATCGCTCGATGGTCGTAAGCTCGGAGACGAATTCTGATTTTCTGATTTTCCATGGTCGAGAGAAGAAAATGTATTACTGGGCGAATTAGGCAGCTACTGTCCCACGTTCCTTGCAGATCGCCTCGACGATAGCCTGCGGAACTGGTTCAAAACTGGAGGGGGTCATTACAAATGAGGCTCGGCCTGACGAGATCGTCCGGACATCTGTGGAGTATCCGAACATTTCAGCGAGAGGCACCTTGGATTTGACGATGGCAACGTTTCCTTTGCTGCCCATCTCCTGAATCTGGCCGCGCCGACGGTTCAGGTCTCCCATGATATCCCCCTGATTTTCCTCAGGGGTTGTTACCTCTACGTCCATTATCGGTTCGAGAAGGATGGATCCTGCCTTTCGAAAGGCATCTTTCATTGCAAAGATTGCGGCCATCTTAAAGGCGTTCTCGTTGGAATCCACATCGTGAGACGAGCCATCTGTGATATTCACATGAACGTCGACGACCGGATAGCCTGCAACAATCCCATTTGTCATCGATTCAGCAACTCCGGCAGTCACTGCATTCATGAACTCTTTAGGGATTGCACCACCAACCACGAGACTCTTTGTCGTCAGGCCGGCACCCTTTTCATTCGGCGTCACATCGAGCACGACATGGCCATACTGACCTCGTCCCCCACTCTGCTTTTTAAGGAGTCCCTCCCCACCTGCATCGGCAGTGATCGTTTCCCTGTAAGCAATCTGGGGCTTGCCCACGTTAGCCTCCACGCTGAATTCACGACGAAGACGGTCGATAATGACCTCCAAGTGGAGTTCACCCATCCCTGAAATAATTGTCTGTCCTGTGTCCTCGTCAGTATGGACTACGAAAGTCGGGTCTTCCTCCATCAGACGAGCCAGACCTGAGGACATCTTCTCCTGATCAGCCGTAGTTCGAGGCTCAACCGCCATTGCTATGACCGGCTCTGGGAAACTCGGAGGCTCAAGAAGAATGTCAAATTTCTGAGAGCATAGGGTGTCCCCGGTCGTCACATTTTTGATTCCCACGATTGCTGCTATGTCTCCTGCGTAGCATGTTTCAATCTCCTCATGCTTGTCCGCCTGGATCTGAATCAGCCTGCCGATTCGCTCCTTCTTTCGTGTCCGCGGGTTGTAGACCATATCACCCTTCGAAACCGTTCCTGAATAGACCCGGAAGAAGACTAATTTTCCTACATATTTGTCAGCCCAGAGTTTGAAGGCCAGAGAGCAAAACTTCCCATTATCATCGGTAGTAGCTACCACCTCATCATTTTCATCTTCAGAACTCTGCCCTCTCGCAGCAGGAATCTCCAAGGGACTGGGCAAGTAATCCACTACCGCGTCCACCAGATACTGCACTCCCTTGTTCTTAAAAGCAGATCCCCCGGCAATGGGCACAACCTTGTTCGCTATGGTCGCGCGGCGCATTGCTTTTTTCAGGTCTGACACCGTGATTTCTTCCTCCAGAAGAAACTTTTCTCCGAGATGCTCATCAACATCAGCCAGCGTGTTAAGAATTTCTGCGTAAGCCTCGTCGGCATCTTGGGCCTGCTGCTCATCCAGCTCTCGGATCTCAAAAGTTGAACCAAGAGTATCATCCTCGGTGTAAACCACGGCCTTCCTGTTCAGAACATCAATCTGGCCCTTGAGATGCTCTTCCGATCCTATGGGAATAAGAATTCGTAGTGGCGTTGCCCCCAGCTTCTCTCGGACCTCCTCAACCACATTCTGGAAATTCGCCCCAACGCGGTCCATCTTGTTGACAAACACGATTCGGGGCACGTTGTACTTGGAGGCCTGCCGCCAGACTGTTTCGGTCTGAGGCTGAACTCCCGCGACTCCACAGAACACAACGATCGCTCCATCGAGAACCCTGAGAGATCTCTCCACTTCCGCAGTAAAGTCGACGTGACCGGGAGTATCGATGATGTTCACCCTCTGTTTCTCCTCCTCAAACAACTTGTAAACCCCTTCGTCTTTCCTCTGCATCCACTCGCAAGTAACCGCAGCCGAAGTGATCGTGATTCCCCGTTCGCGCTCCTGCTCCATGTGATCGGTCGTAGTTGCACCATCGTGCACCTCGCCGATTCGGTGAATCATGCCAGTGTAGAACAGGACCCGCTCTGTCAGCGTCGTCTTCCCAGCGTCAATATGAGCCGCAATCCCGATATTCCGTGTCCGCTCAAGCGGATACGGCCTGTCAGGGCTGTTAGGACTCTCAGACATCTGGGGAGCTGATACTGTGGCAGTGGCGAGCATTAATATTATTTACTACCAGCGGAAGTGAGCAAAGGCGCGGTTGGCCTGCGCCATCTTATGGACATCATCGCGTTTACGGACCGCCCCGCCCGTATTGTTAGCAGCGTCCTTAATTTCATTCGCAAGGGCTACATGCATCGGCGTTCCCTTACGTCCTCGCGCAAATCCAATAATCCACCGCATCGCCAGAGCCTCGGAACGCAACGCTGCTACCTCGAGTGGAACTTGGTAAGTTGCTCCACCAACTCGGCGACTTTTTACTTCAACCCGCGGCTTTGAGTTTTCAATTGCCCGGGTCACGACTTCCAGAGGATCAACCGTGTCCGTTCCTTCGTTAGCCTTGTCGATCGCGGAATAGACAACCCTCTCGGCGAGGGCTCTCTTTCCATCCTTCATCACCTTCGAGATGAGATGCCCGATCAATTCACTATCGAACTTCGGATCTCGCCTGTCCGGCTTGTGGTAAACTCTTCGTCTTCTTGCCATGTTTCTGAGTTCCTTCCTGTTTCAGATCAGCTTACTTCTTCGGCCGCTTGGCTCCGTATTTGGATCGGCTCTGCTTTCGGTTCTCGACACCAAGTGTATCGAGGGAGCCCCTTACAATATGATACCTCACACCTGGGAGGTCTTTCACCCTGCCCCCGCGGACCAGGACGATGCTATGCTCCTGCAGGTTGTGCCCCTCTCCGCCGATGTAGGCGATAACCTCAAACCCATTCGTTAAACGAACCTTCGCGACTTTCCGCAGTGCGGAGTTCGGCTTCTTCGGTGTCCGGGTGTAGACCTGGAGGCAGACACCACGTCGCTGCGGGCAATTTGCGAGCGCCGGCGACTTGGACTTCCTGACTGCCTGCTTGCGCCCCTTACGGACGAGTTGGTTAATGGTCGGCATGATTCCTGCTGTTTGAGAATATCTCTATTGATCTCTGAACACTCACCGAGGCAGGAGGCAGGCCGGCGAGGATTACCCTCGCAGGAGCCTGTTATCCGGAGCTGCACCCGATAAGCTGGTAAACCGCTTTTTAAGCTGTTTTCCGCGATGTCGCACAGAATCCAGCCACGATTTTTGGGGGCGCGACTATAGGAGTCAGCCCCTTGTTGACAAGGCCTATTTCGCCTATTTTTTAAGAATTTTGTCACTTCCTCCAAAACATCCGTAATAATCTCCAATTCCCTTACATTTAGCCCTCAAATCCTTGTTTTTTCCTCATTTGGCTCCGATTCTCCGATTCCCAGAGCCTTCTTGGACTCCAAAATGGCTGGGGCGACCTCCTGACTCCCCTTATTTCAACCGCAGTCGATGCAAACTCTGCACTGCTCTTTCCTGCCTTCCAGATCTCTTTTTGATATCGACACCGCCGGACCCAGTCTGTAAGCCCCCGTCGCCTCAGAGGTTAAATGGCAGGGTAGCTCAGGGGTAGAGCAAAGGACTCATAAGCCTTGGGTCGGCGGTTCGAATCCGCCCCCTGCTACGTTTTCCAATCGGACAGTTTCCAGCCGAGTATCTGGGCGAACCCCGCCCTGCTCCCATCACAGCCCTCAAGTCGTGCCCGACGCTCGCTTCACCCTCCTTAACCGGACCACTGAGATCGGAGCCAACAGCTACCTGCTTGAGATCGGCGATACCCGCATCGTGCTGGACGCCGGAATGCACCCCAAGGAAAAGGGACAGGCTAGCATTCCTCGTTACGAGGACCTTCCCCATGATAGCCTCGATGCTATCATTGTCACTCACTCCCACCTTGATCATGTGGGCACGCTTCCGGTCCTGATGCGTGACCAACCTTCCGCACGGGTTTTCATGACGCCGGCGACATGTGCCCTTGCTGATGCACTCCTTCATAACTCTGTAAACGTGATGAAGTCTCAGCGCGCAGAACTGGGAATTGATGACTACCCCCTCTTTACACATCGCTCAATCGACAAACTGATCCCCCGCATCGAGCCTCGTGATTATGAAAAGCCTTTTGATCTGGACTGGAACGGATCTGTGAAAGCTACCTTTTACGATGCAGGCCATATCCTCGGATCAGCAGGAGTCCTCCTGGAGGGGAACAGCAAACGATTTTTCTACAGCGGTGACATTCGGTTCGAAGACCATGCTCTTATAAAAGGCGCGCGTTTTCCGGACCTTGCGGAGAAAAATCTCGATGCACTGATAGTCGAGACCACCAGAGGGGATTCTCCCCGACCAGCCTCCTATTGTCCAAAGAATGAAAGAAAACGCTTCATCAATGATATTGAGCAATGCCTGAACGAGGGCGGATCAGTCCTTGTTCCTGTTTTCGCTATCGGCAAAACTCAGGAGGTTCTCACTATGATTCATGAGGCCAAGTTAGACCACTCCCTGCGAGACGCACCGGTCTACATTGGAGGGCTAAGCACCAAGATGACTGTCGTCTATGACAAGTTCTCGGGTTCTACGCGTCGCAGCGCCCCGGATTTCAAGATCCTAAGGGATATGAATCCAATCACCGGAAACCGCCGGGGCCGCAGGCCCATACCCCTTGAACGCGGAGCGATATATGCTCTCTCAAGCGGCATGATGACGGAAAAGACGACGTCGAATGGATTCGCCCGTGGCTTTATTGATAAGCCGGGGAACATGCTTCTTTTTGTTGGGTATGCCGATCCGGATAGCCCTGGAGGAAAGATTCGGGCGGCTCAAGCTGGAGATGAAATCCAACTCGATCCTGAGCTTCCGGGAGTCCCTCTGAATTGCGGGGTGAAGGTCTACGATTTCAGTGGACACGCCCCCCGGAATCACCTGCTCGACTTTATGCAAACCGCAAATGCCCAAAAGACCGTTCTCGTCCACGGTGATCCCTCAGCTCTGGAGTGGTTTGAGAAACAAGTTGAGGGTGCCGTTGTTCCGTCTTCCGGAAGGCCTCTCTCCCTGTAACTTATTCAGCCCTTCTTCAAGCGGTCAACCTCATCGCGCAAGACTTTCAAAGTTCGGCGCATTTCCCTGAGCTTGGTGAGGTCACGCCACTGCCGGACCTCTTCCTTAAATGGCTTTGCCGGGGTTCCCATGTAAACGCCGGGTTCATCAATACTCTGCATAGCCCCAGACTTTCCTCCCAACTGCACTCCATCTGCAATTTCAATATGGCCGTTGATACCAACCTGGGCAGCAAGAGTAACATTTTCTCCAAGCTTCGAGCTACCCGCCACACCTGAGAGCGCGACGATTATACAATTTTTGCCAATTTCGACATTATGCCCAACTTGGACGAGATTATCAATTTTAGTCCCCTCACCAACCACCGTTCGACCAAAGCGAGCTCTGTCGACACATGCGTTAGCACCGACTTCTACATCGCTCTCTACAACAACGATCCCGAGCTGAGGCACCTTGTGGTGTCTACCGTTGACAAACTCATATCCGAAGCCGTCAGACCCTATTACTGCTCCCGGTTGCAAGATCACGCGATCTCCCAGAATGCACCCTTCCCGCACGCTGACATTCTGATGAATGATACAGTCCTCTCCTATCACGACGTCTCGGCTAATCACGGCCCCGGGGCGAATTTCTGAACCCCGCCCAATCGTGGCTCCATCCTCGATGACAGCTCCAGCGTACACCGCGGCTTCAGAACTTACCTCTGCGCACTCCGAGACATGAGCGCCCTTTCGAACTCCTGGCGCAAATCCCCGGTTACGCTCCTCCACTTTTTCCGAAAGGGCAGCAAGAGCGTGAGAGGGATTGTCAACTTGAATGAGGGCCACCCCGACCGGACCTGACTGAATGTCCGGCGTTACCAGCACCGCTCCTGCCCGAGTTGTGTCAAACTGGGACCTATACTTCGGATTGGAAAAAAAGCTCAGGTGATCCCCCTCCGCTTCGTTGAGGGTCCGCACTCCGCTCAGGACCCGATCTTGTTGCCCCGTAACGAGTGCCCCTCCGACCAGCTCGACCACTTCCGCGATCCGAAATTCCACGATCAGAAGGTGTTATAACCAGAAGCCCTAATCGGGCTCCCTATTCTCCACTCGCAGGAGGCGCCGCTGGTGCATCCTTGTTCAGAAGCACAAGCAGACCGGCGGTGATATCCGTGGCGTCCTTGGTGTAAAGCAGGAAGGGAACCTGCGAAGTACTCATACCAGATTTGTCGAACACATAATCATAATCATCAGCCTTGGCGCGATCCTCCACGAGCTTCTGTATTTCCTCGAGGATTCCCCGCATCTTTTGAACCATCTTTTCGTTAAGTGCAGTGTTTCGACGCTGAAGGAATTCACGACGCTCACGATCGAGCGCAACACCCTCCTGAGTTTTCATCTGGAACCCCTTGAAAAGCTCCTGCTTTCTCTTGTCGCTCAGAGAAGGATCATCCAGCTGCTTACGGAGGCCTTGCAACTCATCTTCGAGCGCGCGAATGGTTTCGAGACGCTCGTTGTTATTCTGCTGAATTTTCGCCCGCTCGACATTGACCTCTTTCTGGGCCGCGTTAGTACGATGATACTGCTTGAAAAGCGTCTGCATATCTACCGTGGCTATCTTCAGCTTATCCTGCGCGGTAGCGGACAAGGAGAAGAGCAGAAGAGTAATTGCGGCAGGAAGGAGTTGGCTGAAATTCATGTGATTGGCGTTTCGGAGTCGCGGCAGTCTGGAGAAAAAACCTCGAGCCGTCAAACCCCAAGCCCTTACCTCTGGGCTCCCTGCGGAGCTGATTCTGCAAGTTTCTTTATGATTCTCGGTGTGATGTCATGGGCGTCCCTAGCGAAAAGCAGAAATGGCACCTGTGAACTACCAGTTCCCTCAATGTCAAAGACAAGATCAAAGCCCATACGCTCAGCCTCTAACCTGACGAGACCACGAATCTCCTCCAGCAGAACCTCCATGCGCGCCACCATTCGCCGATTTATATCAGCATGGCTGTCCTTCAAAGCTACCGCTCTTTGCCTCTTCCACCGCTCTCGCTCATGAAGTCGAACCCCTTTTTCTCTCTCCAGGTCCGGACGCCGGACATCCGAATCATTCAATCCCTGAAGTGAACACTCCAGTTCCCGAAGAACCTGATTCATCGCCCGCAACTTAACCGCTTGCTGATTCTGCTCTTTCTGAACCCGCGCCCGCTCAATATTAATTTCCCCTTCAGCGTGCGCAACCTTGTGGTAGGAGCGAAAAATCTCCTGAATATTGACAGTAGCCGTGCGCACCTTTTTCTCCTCCCCGATCACCGCTACTTTCTGACCAAGTCCCAATCCAGTCGAGTTCTCCGCATCCTCCACGGTCACACCTTCCCCATAAGCCTCAGACCCAAGCGCCCATGCAATTCCACAAAAAAGCATCCCTAGAATTCTTGAGTTCAAAGCTACCACAAACTAACGCTCCTCGCATTCAACTCAAGTTCATTCACTAATCAAGAACCTCTCACAGGTCATCTCCCATGATTCAGTTTTCTTCACTAGACGACCGTCCACTGGATCAGCCCTCTCCGTCGGTTCTCGTTCCCACGATGGGTGCTCTCCATGAGGGACACGCCGCTCTGATCAGAAGAGGAAGAGAGATTGCGGGGCACGAGGGCAACGTCACGGTTTCGATTTTTCTAAATCCTCTTCAATTTAATTCTTCATCGGATCTGGCAACCTACCCTCGAACCCTCGAAGCAGACCTCCTACTCTGCCGCAGCCTTGGTGTTGACGCAGTATACACTCCTTCTCCTGAAGAATTTTACGCCGCCGATCACTCAATCTCGATAATCGAAAAATCTCTCTCCCGCACCTTGTGCGGGAGCACCCGCCCCGGTCATTTTGAAGGGGTCTGCACAGTTGTCCTGAAACTACTCAACACCCTGCGACCTTCTGACGCTATCTTCGGCAAGAAAGACTACCAGCAGCTTGCGATCATCAAACGTCTCGTCCGTGATCTTGGTGTTTCCGTGCGGATACATGGCGTCGAAACTGCGAGGGAACCGGATGGCCTTGCCCTCTCATCGAGGAATCTCATGCTGAAACCGGAGCACCGCAAGGATGCTTCACGCATCCATAGAGCTCTTCTTTGTGCCCGGGATATCAGGGAAGCAGGAGAGCACCGACCTGAAGTCTACCTCAAGATCACGCGCAAGCATCTTGTTGAGAGCGCTCCATCCGAAATGGAAATTGAATATCTTGAGATCATCGATCGCGAAACGCTTGTTCCACTGGCAAAAGTTGCCGGACCTGCCCTCCTTGCTACCGCCGTAATCTACGATGAGGTCCGCTTAATTGACAACATTGAGATCTAGACCACCAGAGTCCTTAGCCTGGATCTAGAACCAGGCTGCTACTTTCCGGACAGAAAGCAGCACCGCAAAGAGCACACCTGCGCCCGCCACAAGCTTTAGGATTCCGGGCACTCTTCGCTGCCCAGTGAGCTCAGGCCTCGTCGCTAAATAAAGCATCGCGAGACCGAGTGCTGGAATTCCAAAAACCGTCAGAGCCTGAGCTCCCAGCATGAGCGAATCACGACTTTCCTTCCAGATAATCCCAAAAATCGCCACCACCATTCCCACTGTAAGTGCCAGGGCCGTAAAATGACGGGCCCACCGCCCCTGCATGCTGGCTCCTTTCCCAAGGCTATCGGAGAGGACCGTTCCTCCTATGGCTGCATTCACCATGAAAGAGCTCAGCGCTCCTGCCATGAAGCCCCCACAGAACACATACTTTGAGCCGGAACCAAACAACGGCTCCAACTGGCTGGAAAGGTCCCCAATCTGGATGCTCTCAGGAACACCCGGAACACGGTGAAAAATCAGCAGAGAGGTAATCATGATCACCGCTGAAACTCCACCTAGCACCGCGACTCCAATTGCAGAATCGAACGTTCCCTGCCGCAAGCTCTCCATTCTCCACCCTTTTTCTCTGACCAGATAACTCTGAAAAAAGGCGCCCCCTATCGAAAAGGTCGTTCCAACAAGCGCAACTACAGGAAGCCAATCGCGCTTCTCCGGAATGGAGGCATTCCGCTCAGGGGCGTCGCTGAACATAGCGGCAAGAAGATTAACAGCAAAGGCTCCGATCATCAAAAGAACCAAAATCTTCATCGCTCTCTCCACGGCGGAATAGAGTGAACGCATCAGATACAGACAGGATATAATCCCCACATTCGCTATCAAGAGAATGAGGACCTGCAGTATGACCCATCCCTGCGGAAGAATTCCCTCCTCATCTTCAAAAAGAGGCTCCAAGCCAACACTTAGCGCAAGGTTATTACTTGATTGATACAGGGCAACTATCCCGAAGAGGACGATCCCAACTCCTACGGCCGTTTTACGCCCCAAACGATCCGATATCTCCTCACAAATACTTCCCTTGTAAATCACTCCAAGGCGTGCCGAGAGCGCAACCATTCCAACCATCAGAACAACAGCAAGAGCCAGAAATGGCAATCCCATCCACCCCCACTCAGCCCCTACTCGCGAGCTCGCAAGAATACTTCCGGGTCCAAGCACAACTGCTGCCACGATAATGGCTGGACCAATAGATTTTACTCTTTCGCGGATTTTCATGACTCCCCCGATTGCCTTTCATCAGTGATCCTGACTGACCTAACACCAATAGCCAATCATTAGCTGCTAGGACACCTTGGATGCGTCAGAGCCCAATCGCCCTGCGAGGCCTCTCATAGCACAATCCCGCAACGTCATCGTCGTTAAAACCGAGTTCCCGCAGGACTCTGTCCACCTTTGGCATTGTTGCAGTCGATCCCACGAAATGAGCACCATCCGGAGATTGCGCAACTTCATCCGCTCCGACTTTAATCTCCCGGGCCCCAAGGGTGTAGCAGCCGGGCCCACAGCGTGCTGCAGAAATCGCATCGGTTACCATGAGACACCGCTCCAGCGTGGCGGCCCTAAGATAGTTTCTCAAAGCGAAACCGGGAACATGAATTCCATCACCAATAAAGCAAACCCACAGACTCTCAGAGAGGCTAAGCACCCGTCCTACTATGTTTTGATGCCTTGGCAGATCCTGAGGGCAGCCGTTTCCCAGATGTGTGAACATCGTCAAGCCAGCGTCGATCGCCGCCCGAAGCTGATCCATAGAAGGGTCGCAATGTCCCGCTGACACGACCACTCCCTGCTCCGCCAGATATCGAGTGGTGGCTAATCCCATGTCACATTCAGGAGCAAGCGTCACAACCTTCGCAAGACCATCTGCAGCCTCCATCAGATCCTTCATGACATCTACAGAAGCAGGCTGTGCCTGATCTCGAGGATGAGCCCCAATAAAGCCATCTGCAGTATTCAGGAAAGGTCCCTCAATATGAATTCCAACCACCACCCTTCGAACGGTCTCATCCTCCTCCCGCGCTCGCACGATTCTTCGTATTTTGGCCTTCATCGCCTCAACCGAATCCGTAATTACCGTAGCGAGAATTCCCTCGGTCCCATCTTCCTCCAGTGCGGAGCAGGCCTGCTTCGCTTCCTCTGTCGTCAGAGTATTAGAATTGAAATCAACTCCGGCATATCCGTTCACCTGAAGGTCAAAATATCTCATCTCGTGAGCAGGCTTGCTGACGGATCATCCAGAAAAAGCCTGCAATCGGAGTGCTGCTGCAGGATCGTGGCAGGAATTTCAGGACTCACCTCCTCCTCGACAGCACTCCGCACTGCAGGTGCTTTTCGAACATCGGGAACCGTGCAGATAATTCTCTCCGCCTTCAGAATCTGTCTTACCGACATCGAAATTGCATGTTCGGGCACTGATTTCAGTTCTGGAAACCACCCCTCTCCTACCTGCTGCTGCCGACACTCTTCATCAAGCTTCACAATAATATAAGGTGCTTCGGTATCAAAGTCTGCCGGCGGATCGTTGAAGGCAATGTGACCATTTTCACCAATCCCAATAAATGCAACCACAGGGTCGCTTCTCTCAATCATCACTCCCAGTCTTGCGCATTCCAATCCGGGCTCGGCGCAGCCATTGATAGCGTGAAAGCCTTTCAGAGCGCAGGGCAATTTGTCGACAAACCTGTCTCGGAGAAATCTGCTGAAGGAGGCCGGATGCTCCCCTTCGAGACCCATATATTCATCTAAATGAAACAGGACGATTCTGTCCCATTCAATGCCTGTCTCCCTCAGGAGGGCATCAATAACCTCAAACTGGGAAGCCGCAGAGGCCATCACAATCGAAACTTCCTCCCTAGTCGCCAGAGCTTCACGAATTTTATTAGCTCCAGCCGCCGCCGCAGCGGAGCCGAGCTTCGTCTTGGTTCGGAAAATACTGAGATTCATCTCTCACTCCAGTATGAGAAGGTTTACAAAGTCTCCACAACCAATAACTCAATAACCGCCTTGTTCTTCGCTCCTTTCGAGTCAAAGGATACTCCCGTTAATGAAAGCAGACTTTCTGGTTATAGGCAGCGGCATCGCCGGCCTCTCTTTCGCGATCAAGGCAGCCGAACACGGATCTGTTACCTTGATCACCAAGAATGAAGTCTTGAATTCAAACACCGCTTGGGCTCAGGGAGGAATTTCTGCCGTTCTACCCGAGGCCCTTCGCGATCCGGGCGATACCGTGGAGAAACATATTAGCGACACTATCGATGCCGGCGCTGGGTTGTGCAACGAACGTGCCGTCAGGGCCATCATTGGAGAGGGTGAGCAAACGATTGATGAACTGGTCTCGTGGGGATCCGACTTTGATCAGAAAGGAGATCGCTACTCTCTAGGGCGGGAGGGCGGACACTCAAACCGCCGTGTTCTGCATTCCAAGGACACGACTGGTCATGAAATCGCTTCATCGCTACTCGAGACCGCCCACAAGACCCCGGGTCTGACAATCCTGGCCGATCACATGGCCATCGACCTCATCACCACCGACAAGTTAGGCAGCGTCACTGACGACCGTGTTGTCGGTGCCTACGTTCTGGAGAAGGCAACCGGGGAAGTACATATCCTCCACGCTGACAGGGTCGTTCTCGCCACAGGTGGTTGCGGAAAAATCTACCTCTACACAACTAATCCGGACTCTGCGACAGGTGACGGTATCGCGATGGCATGGCGCGCGGGCGCCCGAATCGCAAATATGGAGTTTATCCAGTTT
>DFWB01000074.1:1358-2967 GCA_002380675.1 Akkermansiaceae bacterium UBA4145 | reverse complement strand
TTCTCGCAGACGTTTTTTCCGATCACTTCGGAGTTGGCTTTGAGGGCGTCCAAGTATGTGTCCCCGAGTTGGGCTGCCACCTTAAACCCAACGTGGAGAAGCTGGCGGAAATGCTGGTTGTAGGCCGGGTTTTCCTGGTCGTGACGGAGGGCACTGGTATACTGCTCGCTGGACCATCCATCGACTTCTTCAGAGCTCGGAAGCTTCGCATCATCAACGTCGATGACAGTAGCATAGGGTTCACACAGAGCCTCTTTGTTCTCCAACGCGGTGGCATAGATCTGTTTGGCGAGAGCAAGAGCGTCCCCTCCTGCTTCAGCAAGGCCGATGAGTTCTTCCAGCCATGTAGTGCCGGCGGTTTTGATATGGAGGCCGGCTCCGGTGCGTGCGAGTGCACGTTTAATGGGCTCGTAGATGGAGAACTTGTCTGACCCGGAGTGGACGCTGAGCTTGAGAGTTTCGGGTAATCCGTAGGCCTTCACTGCGTGGGCGATGACGGCAAGGTCATCGTTGAACTCCTGCTCGAACTGGGCGATATCTCCTACATAATCAACACCCTTATTGAAGCGGCCCGTAAATTTTGGGGCGATTGTCTGAATTGGAAACTTCTGGTCTGCGATCGCTGCCAGAATCACGAGCATCTCGGGTGGAGTCTGTGGGTCGTCAGTTTCATCCATCGAGACCTCGGCGATAAAGTCTTCCCCTCCTTTTTCGACTGCGATGTACCGGTATATCCGGCCGGCAAGCTCACAGGCTTTCAGGAACTGCCTTGCGGTTTGCTCGACCATTTCACGGGTAATTTCAACCGGGGCGGCAATTCCCTCGATGGTGATGGTGCCAATCAGCTCGGGATGACGATTGATGAAGGTTTCGATCTCCTCCGGCGAGGCGGGAGTTCCGATATCGTCAGCGACATCGATAGTGTAAAAGTCACAGTGCGGCAGGTATCGGTCGACGGTTTCTAGATTGATGTGGTCGGCATCGAGCAGGAAGCCTGCCTGCCAGTCGAGCTGGGTAATCGCGTTCTCAGCGGCTGTTCGAGTCCCAGCTGGATCGGATCCAACAATGAGATGCTCCCGGTTGGACTTGTTCCATACTGGAGTCACGGAGACCCCTTCGGACGCCAGCATTTGGAAAGCCCGGAGCTGGGGTGCAGCCTGGTGTGCGAAACGGTCGCCGACCCCGAAGGTGAATTTATCGATTCTTTTCATTGGTAGAGTTTTTTAATGATAGTCTAGGAGAAGTCACGTCGTGGAATATGATGGTGTGTCCGCTGTCAGTTGTTCTCGGGTAGCCCCTCGATGTGCCCGATATTTTTCACTGGATCGAAGATTTGAAGAACGGTGTCGAGGAGATCCTGAGGAAGAGGTTTGGCCAGCCATTCAGCCCATTTGCGAATATTTTCCGGGTTGGCTGATCCGGCGACGCAAGTGGTAATCTCTTCGTGCGCGCACGAAAATTGCAGGGCCAGCTGAGCGATATCAATGCCCTCCTGATTGCAAATCTGGGCGGCTTTGCGAGCGGCCGCTTTGACTTCCTCAGGTTCCTTTAGCCAATCGGGAAGAGGTGCGTTGGTGAGCAGACGGGCGGAGAAAGGTCCGGCGTTCAT
>DFWB01000074.1:0-1078 GCA_002380675.1 Akkermansiaceae bacterium UBA4145 | reverse complement strand
GGTGCGTTGGTGAGCAGACGGGCGGAGAAAGGTCCGGCGTTCATGACTCCCAGTTTCTTTTCACGGAGTCGCGGGAGCAGGTCATCTGCCAAGGATGTATTCTGAAGGGTGTACTGATTGTAGGAAAGGATGCAGTCGAGGTGGTCTTCGGCGTGGTCGAGCACTTCGTGAAAGGTTTTCATCGGGTAGCAGGAAAAGCCTATAGCCCGAACCAGCCCCTTCTCCTTCAAGGCAAGGGCTGCAGGAATCGTCTCTTCCCAGATCTGAGGCAATTGCACGAATTCAACATCGTGAAGGAGCAGCACATCCAGATAGTCCGTTCCCAGACGATGTAGGGAGACATGAACGCTCTCCTCGACCCGGGAGGCTGAAAAATCGAAATGAGAAAGTGAGTAGCGTCCCAGCTTGGATCCCAGCAGGTAGGATTCTCTCGGAACTCCCCGCAGTGCGATTCCGAGAAGCACTTCAGACATGCCTCTGCCGTAGAATGGAGAGGTATCCATGAAGTTGATCCCATGGTCGAGAGCGACCCGGACAGAGGACAGTGCTTCCTCAACGGGAACGGGTCGAAATTCCTGGCCCAGGGAGGATGCGCCGAAGCTCAGGATGGGAAGGCTCAGATCCGTATTTCCTAGGGGACGTGATTGCATTGCTTGGCGGAGGATCGTGGATTGTAAGAAGACGGAGGCTCAGCTGGTGAGGGCCCGGAAAGACTTGATTGTCTGCTCTGCGGCGGCCTCAGGGCTTGGGAGAGGGAAAATTTCCGCAGAAAGGTAGCCATCGTATCCAATCTCTTCGAGAGCGGAGAGGATGGACGTCATTTCTGTATGTCCAAAGCCGACGGCTTGGCGGTTGGAGTCCGCAAAGTGAACATGACCGACTCGTGATCCTGCATCACGGATTGCCTGCCCGGGATCTGCTTCCTCTATATTCATGTGGAAAAGGTCGGCGAGGAGGACGGTATGACCCAGGTCATGTTCTATAAGATACGCTGCCGCAGTGGACAGGTGATTGAACTGGTTGGTCTCGTAGCGATTAAGAGGCTCGTAGATGAACCTCACGTCGTTCTCAGCTGCCC
>DFWB01000205.1 GCA_002380675.1 Akkermansiaceae bacterium UBA4145 | reverse complement strand
CCTCGAAAACCTAAAGAGTCGGGAGGTTTTAACTGGCGTTTTCTGCTCCTTTTCGCGATGGCGTTCGGGCTTCTTGCAATCGCATTCGGCAATAAAGGAAACGGGAAGGGGCAGCCGATCTCATTCACCCAGTTCAAAAGAGGTCTAGAGGAGGGGAAAGTTATTCTGGACGACACTCGTTTCAAGCTTGAGGTGGTGACAACCGAGGCAGCGTTTAATGCACAGATTGTAGGCTGGTACCAAGATGACGGCACGTATGAGCTTGGGGACACGGAGGCGTTCACAATTCGGATCAACCTTGACCTTGATGGCCCAAAGCTGACGCGCTTAGTGGGGTCGAAGGTAGAGACCGTGGGGGCGGACGATCCGGGTGTGGGAGGGGATATTACTAGTGCACAGGGCACTTATAGTTTTGCTGATTTTGAGAAATGGGCTGCACCGATGTCATGGGAGGCCTCAAAGGAGACCGGGGAGGGAACACTTGGATACAAGGTTCTTGATTTGAAGTTGGTGGCGATACCCGACTCAAGGGATGCGTATCTTATCGGTCAGCGACAGGCCAAAATCGCCAAGTCGCTCGAAAAAGAGGAAGACGCTAAGAAGCCATGGAAGTTTGTTGTCCCGGTCAATATGATGGCGATGCAGGACGAACTGAATATGCTCTTTAATGCCGGGGTGCTCTACCGCAGGGAAAGCAATTACATGAAGACTGTCCTTCTCAGTTTTCTCCCGATACTGATTCTTATAGTGCTACTCTTTCTTTTGTTCCGGCATCAGATGAAGCAGGCGGGTCGGGGTGCAATGAGCTTTGGGAAATCCAAGGCGAAGATGATGAATGTGGACGGGGCCAAGGTGACCTTTAAGGATGTGGCTGGTATCCAAGAGGCAAAGGAAGAGCTATGGGAGATTGTCGATTTCCTGAAGGATCCCCGTAAGTTTCAGAAGCTCGGCGGAAACATCCCCAAGGGGGTCCTGATGGTTGGCCCGCCCGGAACAGGGAAGACCCTTCTTGCAAGAGCCATCGCGGGTGAGGCTAACGTTCCGTTTTTCAGTATCAGCGGATCGGATTTTGTTGAGATGTTTGTAGGGGTTGGTGCAAGCAGGGTTCGCGACATGTTCGAGCAAGGCAAGAAACACGCTCCGTGTCTTGTTTTTATCGATGAGATTGATGCCGTAGGTCGTCATCGGGGCCACGGAATGGGAGGCGGCCATGACGAGAGGGAGCAGACTCTAAATGCCCTTTTGGTTGAAATGGACGGCTTTGATACGCAGGAGGGCGTGATAATCATCGCGGCAACTAACCGTCCTGATGTGTTGGATCCCGCGCTTCTCCGCCCGGGCCGGTTTGACAGGCAGGTGACCGTGTCGCTCCCCGATGTCAAGGGCCGGGAGCAAATTCTGAAGGTGCACGCCAAAAAGATTAAGTTGGCCGCCGGGACGGACCTGGGCACGGTTGCTCGAGGAACACCCGGATTCTCGGGCGCAGAGCTTGCCAACATAATCAATGAGTCGGCTCTATTGGCGGCGAGTAAAGATTTGAAGGCAGTCACCGTTGCCGAGCTGGAGGAGGCCCGCGACAAGGTGCGATGGGGAAGAGAGCGGCGGAGTCTCGCTCTGAGCGAGAAGGAGAAGAAGCTAACAGCTTATCACGAGGCTGGGCATGCCCTGCTCTTGGCAACACTTGAAAATACCGATCAGCTCCACAAGGTAACAATCATTCCCAGAGGGCCATACCTCGGTGCGGCTTTCCATCTACCTGAGGAAGATAAGTTCCAAGTTCACAAGATTGAAGGGCTGGAACAGCTGATTGTGACGATGGGCGGTAGAGTAGCTGAAGAGATCGTCTTTGGCGATGTGACGAACGGAGCGTCAGGAGATATCAGGCAGGCAACTAGTCTGGCGAGAAGAATGGTGTGCGAATGGGGGATGAGCGAGGAGCTGGGAATGGTGGAATACGGCGAGGCGCGAGAGGAGGTGTTTCTTGCCCGGGATATTTCCAAGCCAAAGAACTACTCGGAAGAAACTGCTAAAAAGATCGATGCCGAGATCCGCCGGATTATTGACCGTGCCTACGCCGATGCGAAGAAGATCCTCACGGAGAACCGCGATAAGCTTGAGCTGATCGCTGAGGCTTTGTTGGAGTTTGAAACGTTGGATGGCGCTCACATTATTGACCTCATAGAGCACGGCGAAATGAAGAGCCCTCCGCGTTCTCCCAAGCCGCCTGAGTTGCCGTCTGCCCCTGAGCCAACGGCATCACCGAAGGGCGACACTGAGCAGCAGGAAGACGACGACGGGCCGTTGCCCGACCCGGTCAGTGCTCCAGCCTGAGTGTGGTCCGGGGCATTCGCTCAGGGAGCCCCTCTTCAGGGGGTGGAAAGCTGGATGAACCCTCGCTGGCCCCTCGGGATCCTTATAGTCACGTCTCCGCTTGTTCCCGCCGGAATCGGGTTTCTTCCGGTACTGATGAGAGCAGGACCAACGGGAGAGAATGGCTGGAGGGGGTCCGAACCCGTTGTGACGAGAAGGGCGCTGGCTGTGCCTCCTTTCGGCAGTGAGAGGCTGAAGGCTACCGTAGCCGCGTTTACTTCACCCGGCTGCAGGAGGTGAGGAAAAGGGTTTTCGGATGCGTTTAGGCCAAGAGCCCACTGGATTCCATTGGATACTCCGTCCTCATTTGAATCTTCGAGTGGAGTGGCGCCAGAAATCCCATTCGCGGTGGCCCAGAGGGTGAAAGGGTCCTCTGGTGCGATTTCAACAGTCGCTGGACCAGACAGCTTGGCAGCTCCCTCGGCCCGGATGGGGACCTCAACGCCTGCGGCTTCGAATACTTGGTCGACTGCAATGGGAAGCTGCACGTCCACGTTATAGGTTTTACTTGTTGGAGTTATGGTCGTTGGGGTGAGGGTGACAGAGCCGGTCCCAAGGCCTGTTCCTCCGACTGGTTCATTAGTGAAATCAAAATCAAGATTTTCATTAATGCCGAGAAGACCGATGCTGATATTACCGCCAAGTGTCCCGCTGCTCACCGTGAAGGTGTGCTGGGAGGAGTCGAATTCTCCGGTGGCCGGATCAACAATCCCCGGAGGTAACGGAGTGTCGAGAGTGGCGCCAAGGGTGGAGCTCTCAAGGTCGTAGCTTCCAATCAGAAAGGTGCTTCCCGAAAGCTCGACTGCACTACCCTGAACGTCACCGTCAAGAATGGTCATTTCGGAGACCTGATCGGTGACCGGGTCAATCTCAAGGAGAACCTCGATAGATCCGGATAGTCTGGTGGTGTCCCGGCCTGTGGGTAGAACTGGTGGTTCGAACTCGAGAGTGATCCTATTAAAATTCTGCTCATTCACAGCCGTTAGGGTGGCCGTTGTCGGAATTGCCACGAGTGAAGAGGAAGAGCTCAGGACGAGAAGGCTGAGCAATGCTCGGCTGGTGACTGGTTTCATAGGTTTGTCCTAACACAATATGAGGAAGGCTGCCAATATGGAACATCGTGATCACGGGTGTTCAGTCTGGGATGCGCTCCACTTTTCCTCCGAGCTGGAGGAGTTTTTCGTCGATATGCTCGTAGCCTCGATCGATGTGATAGAGGCGATTGATTTCGGTCGTTCCCCGGGCCCGGAGAGCAGCCAGCACCAGCGCAGCTGAGGCCCGGAGGTCCGAGGCCATTACTGGCGCAGCACTGAGATTCTCCACTCCGCGAATTAGCGCGCTACCACCATCGACTTTGATTTCAGCGCCCATACGCTTCATCTCTGCACAGTGCATGAACCGTTGAGGAAAAATAGTGTCTTCCACTACTGATATTCCTGGGGTAGTTGCAAACATCGCGGTAAATTGAGCCTGCATATCTGTTGGAAATCCTGGAAATGGAGCGGTAGAAATATCGCAGCCCCGGGGGCTTGCTCCGGGTGTAATATGAACCTCTGTGCCATCGGGGCTGAAGTCCACTGAGTGACCGGCCTCTTCAAGAATGGCAGTGGCTGCACCGAGGTGGTCGGCTCTAACTCGTTTCAGGGTGACTCCCTGGCCTGCCATTGCGCCTGCAACCATGAAAGTCCCGGCCTCGATCCGGTCGGGGATTATGTTGTGCTCGACTCCTTTGAGGTGCTCGACTCCCTCAACGACGATCCGGCGAGTGCCTGCACCGGAGATCTTGGCGCCCATCTTCACGAGGAAGTCAGCAAGGTCTACGACTTCCGGTTCACTCGCAGCGGAGTCAATAACTGTGGTTCCCCGGGCCAGCGCGGCAGCCATCATTAGGTTGTCAGTTCCGAGAACGGTGGGGCCGTGCTTTCCTCTCATGTCGATCTCTGCTCCAATAAGTCCGTCAGGCGCGCTGAGAACGATGTCGCCTCCTTCCATCTCGACGGCAGCACCGAGGCCCTGCATGGCTTTAATATGAAGGTCGACAGGTCGGTCCCCTATGATGCAGCCACCGGGTAGCGATATCTTTGCTCTGCCTACCCTGGCGAGAAGGGGACCCATCACGCAGATGGAGGCCCGCATTTTCCTGACCAGGTCGTAGGGGGCCTCGGGAGATATGGTTGACGGTTCTACCCTTACGGTTCCGCTTGAGCGTTCCACTTCCGCACCAAGGGCGCGGAGAATCTGCAGCATGTAGTTGGTATCGGAAACATCCGGAACCCGGCGTATGATTGAGGCCTGATCAGAGAGTAGAGTGGCCGCAAGGATAGGGAGGGATGCATTCTTTGATCCCGAGATATTGATGGAGCCCTGTAAAGTGCTGTTGCCGTGGACGAGAAGTTTATCCATTGAAAGAGGGAGTAATATTCGACTTGTCAGGGTGCTTGAGCAAAGACAAACCGCGGTTTTCCGGAGAGATCATGTTGGAGGAGGACAGGGTCGAGTCCTGCCGATTGAGCAAGAGCAACGACCTCGGATCCCTGAGTAGAGCCGATTTCGAGCGCCAGCCAGCCGCAGGGCTTAAGGTGGCTTCTGGTTGTGGGAATGAAACGTCTGAGAAGATCCAGACCATCGTGTCCCCCGAAAAGGGCAGTGGCTGGGTCATGGGCGACTTCCTGCGACAGGGTCTCTTTTTCTCCTTCCGGTATGTAAGGGAGGTTAGCGAGAATGAGGTGATAAGTTCCCGCGACTCCCTCCAAAAGATCGGTTTCAATGCAGTTGACCGGGAGAGCATGTCGATCAGCGTTTTCTTTCGCCAGAGCCAAGGCGGACGATGAAATGTCAGTTAATACTGTATTAATACAGCGTTCTCCGAGCGAAAGACCGATCGTGATACCAATCACACCGCTCCCTGTACCAACGTCGAGTATTTCTAATTGATCATTTAACTCCAGTTGAAGAGTCAGTTCGACCATTTCTTCTGTTTCTGGTCTGGGAATAAGAGCGCGTTTGTCACAGAGGAACTCCCTTCCTGCGAATTCTACGGTTCCTAGGATGTGCTGGAGAGGTTCGCCCTCGCCTCGCCGTTTCAGGAGGCCCCGTAATGGAGCAAGTTCCTGCTCGGTCATCGGACGATCAAAGCTCGCATACAGCTCTATTCTGCTACAGGACAACTGCTGAGCGAGAAGCCACTCCATGTTGCGTCTGGAACCTTCTACGCCTCTCTCCCGCAGATAAGAGGCGCCACGTTCGAGGCATTCCAGTACGGTCTTCATCGGGCTGAACCTCGGGCCATAATTAGTCCGAACTGATTCCGGATTCCGCGAGCCTCTGAGCCATTTCGGTCTTCTGCAATTCCTCCGTGAATTCGTGGACTTCCCCGGTGAGAATTCCCTCCAAATTATGGGAAGTGTGATTGATCCGATGGTCTGTCACTCGCGATTGCGGGAAGTTATAAGTACGAATCTTCTCCGAGCGGTCGCCGGACCCGATCAGAGCTCGGCGCTGAGCGGAATATTTTTCCTGCTCTTCGCGTTGTTTGGCTTCAAAAAGTTTGGAGCGGAGAATCTCAAGTGCCTTTTCCTTATTTTGGCCCTGACTCCTGCCGTCCTGGCACTTGACCTGAATGCCAGAGGGTAAGTGAGTGACTTGTACGGCTGAATCAGTCGTGTTGACATGTTGTCCCCCGGGGCCCCCGGACCGGGTAGCCTGAATATGCAGCTCGTCTGGCTTAAGTTCGATGTCGACCTCCTGAGCTTCCGGCATGACAGCGACGGTGACGGTAGAGGTGTGGATTCGTCCCTGAGTTTCGGTTGCTGGGACACGTTGCACCCGGTGGACACCACTTTCATATTTCATGCGACGGAAGACTTCTTCACCGCTCACTTTGAGCACGACCTCCTTGAAGCCGCCTACCTCTGAAGGGCTGCTTTCGAGGTGTTCGCATTTCCAATTGCAGCTGTCGGCATAGCGCTCGTACATCCGCATTACCTCCCCGGCAAAAAGCGAGGCCTCATCACCTCCGGCGCCTGCCCGGATTTCTACCAGAGCATTGCGTTCCTCTGTTGGATCCTGAGGGAGCAGGGAATACTGGAGCTGTTCTCGAAGGAGAGGGAGGGAGGACTCAAGATCTGGAATTTCCTCGCCTGCCATCGCGGCGATTTCCTCATCGTCATCTTTTGAAAGCTCCCTGTTTTCCTCGAGGTTTCTACACGTAGATTCGTAGTTCTCCCAGAGGATCATCAGTTTCTGAAGGCTTCGATGCTCCCGCATGACGTCTGCAGCAGAAGCTTGATCGTTAAAGAAGTCTGGTTGAGAAATACGCTCCTCCAATTCCGCCAACCTCTCCCGGCGTTGTTCTATGAGACCGGCAAATTCCATGATTTCTGCAGGGCCAATTTCTCGACCGTCAGGGGTAGAGTCAAGTGGCTTGGTTAGCTTTCATGTTTATTAGTTGAAAAGCCGGCCGGTTACACCTATTTAACTGCCGCCGAGAGGTAAAAGCCCCGTAGTGTAATTGGTAACACACCTGATTTTGGTTCAGTATTTCTTGGTTCGAGTCCAGGCGGGGCTGCCACTCTTGATCAAATCGCTGAGAGCGGTGCGTTATTGGGCTGTGTTTTGTGGAGTAGCGAGATTTCGGTGGTGAGACTCGTTCTATAGAAGGGCGGGGCGGCCTTTCGTGGGAAGGTCCCGGTATTGACCAGGAGGGCAATCAAAATTCGTCTGAATAAAGTCATCCCAAACCCCGAGGGTTTGTTGCGAGAGGAGGGATTGGATTTCCTCTTCGCAATCGCCGCAAAGGCAAAGCGGATATGGGTCATAAATCATGTTATCGCCGAGTATGATTCCCCCCACCGAGTAGCTTTTGGTTTCGTTGCGGGGAATATCGCAGGCGGCGCAGTGTCGAATCCAGGGCTCTATAAGGTTTGAAGGCGACAAAAGCTGAGAACGCTCATCGAGTTGCACTCTTTCGGTAAAGAAGGTCGCAAGGGCTTGTTGTGACTCGTCTGAGAATTCTTGAGCCATGTTGGACCGGCAATGTTCACATATAGCGTATTCGAAGATGCACTCATCACCTTGAAAGCTTTTTGCGACAAGGAAAGGAAGGTCTGGGTCCTCTTTGAGAGAGAGTCCGCAGCTAATACAGTCCTCAAAAGGTTTGCCGGTTTCCGACGAATGAAAATAGGATTGGGAGTTGGAGTCCAAGGGGTGAAGGTGACTTTGAATTGTGCTATTCCAATTCAATACCTCCGAAAAGATTGGCTGACTTCGGAGGCAGTTGGTTGAGGGCGTGGATTTCTTGGGATCCCTCTTCCAGAGGCCAATGATATGATGTTTTAAGGATGTGGGTCATCAGTGCCTGAGCCATCGGGATGGCTTGCTCCAAATCGTAATCGAGTCCAAGCAAGCCCGTTATTGCAGCTGAATGAGTGCATCCTGTGCCATGTGAGCTGGGGAGATCGATCCAAGGGTGAGTAAATTCTCGGGTTGTGCCACGGCTGTAAAAGGTATCAGTGAGGAGGCCTTCAGTTACACTGTGTCCCCCAGTGAGAAGGACGGAGATGCCAAGGGAGTTGGATAATTCCTTGGCAATCTCGTTTGGGCATGGCCTTTCCGAATCGAGATGATGATTCTGACCGAGTAGGCGGAGGGCCTCAGGCAGGTTTGGGGTGGTAACTAGAGCTAGAGGCAAGAGTTCTGTCATGTAAGCTTCGACGGCTGTTGAAGAACCAAAGTCCATCCCTGAGGACGCAGAGAACACAGGATCTACCACCAAGGGGATTTCCGTTCCAGTAAGAGCATTAGCCACCGCCGAAATATGAGAGGAGCTGCCAAGAAGTCCGGTTTTTATTGCGGCGATCCGATAGCTTTCGAGAAGAACCTGAATCTGTTCTGTCAAGGTCTCTGGTGAAACCTCCTGATAACTATGAACCTTCAAGGGGGTCTGCACTACGATGGTGCTGATTGCTGTAAGGCCGTGTAATCCAAGCAGAGAAAAGGTTTTCAAGTCGGCTTGAATCCCTGCGCCTGCACAACAGTCAGAGCCGGCGATTGTGAGAGTTACCACTGGTGGCGACATCATAGGCCAATTAATCCCTCATTTGTAGAACAGGCAAGCTTGTCCTTGGCATGAGGGATCTTAGCCCTACGGTTCTGCCCGGTGCACCCACATTTCGAAGAACTTGATAGATTGAGCGTAAAGGTTGACGACGTCATTTACATGCCCAGTCTGGATCATCCTGAGGATCGGCCTCACCCCTTTGTCTATTTCATCAAAATTTGTAATCAGTCCCCTGAGCGTGTCAGCATTCGTGGACGGAAGTGGGTTATCAGAGAGAACGATTCTGAGGAAGTCCTCGTGGTGGAGGGCGATGGAGTAGTAGGGCAGACCCCGGACCTCGGGCCAGGAGAAGAGTTTTCCTACAATAGCTATCATGTGACACGCTCGAGTGGCTACGCTGAAGGAGCCTTTTTCGGAACAACCGAGAGCGGACGATCTATTTTCGTTCGGATTCCGCGCTTCAATCTCAGTATTCCGGAGTGGGCCTGATGCCGCTTGGAGTCGCGATATGAGTCATGGAGATATCGTGATCTTCAACCGGCAGGTCGTCACGGATCTGCAGGTCAAAAGCGACTCCCATACGGAAGGCTTTTCCGTTGAGGAGTGGTAGAGTGGTGTCGTAATAGGCCTTCCCACGCCCCAGCCGGGCGCCGCCAAGGGTGAATCCTACTCCCGGGCAGAGGCAGAGGTCGATTTCTTGTGGGCTGACAGGGGGGTGAATTTCAGGCACAGGCTCGGGTATATTGAATCTCCCATGCCTCAATTCGCATGGGTGTTGGACCATGTGAAAGCTAAGATCGGAGCCTGAAACCAATGGGTATGCAAAGCGATATTGGCCCAGCAGTGAGAGATGGAGGGCTGAAAGGTCTGCTTCGGTTTCTACGGACGCATAGGTCGCAATGGTTCCTATTCCTTCATTTAGGGATATCCAGGTGATTAACTTGTCGCATAATAGAGAGCTCCAATCACGACGGAGATCTCTATCGGTAGAGGCAAGCGATCGCCGTATTTTGATTCGGAGTTCCTGCTTCTCCAGGGTGCTGGGTTTATTTGCCACTTGCGAAAAAGATCGTGTGGGCAAACTATGACTTTATCCAAACGGTGAAGCAAGCAAGCTGCATACTACTTCTTTCCTTGGTTATAGGCTACGGCCAGAGCGAGGATGCTGCATTTGCGGCTCGTTATGAGGCGCCGGTGGTTGACCAGGCTTTCTTTGGTGATGATGTTATGCTTGCGGAAGAGCGTAAGAGTTACGCCACCAATCTGGCGACTTATGTAGCAAATATGGTTTCCTCGAAAGGAGCCTCCAAGGAGGTTCTTGTGAGTGCCCGCCAGATCCTTGCCCTCGCTCTGCACCTAGAGAGGCGCAACAAACAGGCCATGGTAGTCAATTTTCAATTGAGGCAGGGTGTTATGCCCAAGGTAAAAGTTGGTGATTACAACCCACGGACGTTTTCCCGGCTCCTCATGGCCCGAGCAAAACTGCTTTTGAAAAGGGAAGAGGGGAGCATGAAAGAGAAGCTGCTTGGTCGCTATTTCATCGATGTTGCAGCGCACATCGATCCGAGGAATGAAGACGCTGTCTTTGAGTGCGAAAATCAGCGTATTGATTTTGGCAACTTGGATTGGGGGATTCTCACCGCACCGTCTTCAGAACCCGGAGGAAAACTGGAGAATCAGAACCCCGAAAATTAGTCGTTTTTCGATGAATTGGAAGGAGCCTCAAGGAATTGACTCAGCATCTGGCGGAGGGTGGTCCGCGCCCTGAAAAGTTGGCTTTTTACGGCAGAAACCGAAATTCCAAGGATGGTAGCAATATCTTCGTAGGACATGTTCTCATGTCTTCTGAGAACTACGGCCATTCGTTGCTTTTGAGGTAGGGAGGTAATTGCTCTGTTCACTGCTTCACGTAGTTCCGACTCAAGTAATCGAGCGTCAGGCTGGGAGTGCTCTTTTTCTTGAAATTGATGGTGCCACGCATCTGCCTGCTCTTCTAGCGACTGTTCACCCCGTCGTGCTCTTCGGCGTGTTTCATTAAAGACGAGGTTGCGGGTAATGGTGAAGAGGAATGTCGTGAACTTAGCGGTTGGTTTGTAGCGCCCCGCGCTTTTCCACAGACGAAGAAATACCTGCTGGGCGATGTCCTCTGCCTCGCTGTGATTGCCGAGCATCTTGGCGACAGTCCCGACGACCGCATATTGGTGGCGTTGAACGAGTTCTTCAAATGCCGAGTGATCACCTCGCGCCACCTTTTCCATAAGAGAGATATCAAAAGTATCTTCAGGATCCTGACTGGAGGGCGGTTTTGGCATCAGGGAGGAGGTAGGAGAGGCTGTTTCTCGTGGAAGGTCTGTAAGCTTAGAGAGGAGCCCCTCAATCGGAACCAACTCATCCGCCAAGGCGGCTATGCCAACTGTTGGTGGTCATTGAAAAGGGCGCCTGGACTGGACGGGAACTCCCGGTGTCGATTATTGCGGGAAAATGCTTTCGGGTCCGCAATGATTGTTCGAGAGGCCGTTGCAACGTGGACAGTGGAGAGGCCGACTAAAACTCTTTTTACACCAACTTAACAAATTGCCGCCTCCGAGCCCGTTTTCTGTCCCGGCGTGCTCGGTGCTTGGCCGGTCTTATCGAGATGACGCGGCACCCTTTATTCCCAAGTGCTGGCTGAATCGTGAAATAAGCTAGCAGGATGCTACCCCTTGATTTCCAACAGCATCTGCGCGTTGTTAGGAAACTTCTTGAGGAAGAAAAGAAGGCGCTCCATTGCTTCGAGCGGACGGTGTCCGGATAGACCTCGACGAATGAGATAGATCTTATGGAGAAGATGCTCTGGAAGCAGAAGTTCTTCCCGCCGGGTGCCCGACTTGAAAATGTCAACCGCCGGATAAATGAAGCTCTCAGCGATTCGGCGATCGAGAACCAATTCCATGTTACCGGTGCCTTTGAATTCTTCATATATGACCTCATCCATTCTACTACCGGTTTCAATAAG
>DFWB01000088.1 GCA_002380675.1 Akkermansiaceae bacterium UBA4145 | reverse complement strand
GTTTGACTTCTTCCCTGCGATTCAAGCCTTCATGCAGGAAACACCGATTATCGCCCTCGCGCTGGAAGCAGATGACGGCATTAGCAGAGCACGGAAGCTTCTTGGACCAACCGACTCCAAGGAGGCAGAAGCGGGAACGATCCGTGGTGATTATGGCTGTAAGGATGAATCTTCCAAAACGCGGAATATCTGCCACGCCTCTGATAGTCCCGAAGCCGCTGAAGCCGAGCTTCACCGATTTTTCAACGAAGGAGAAATCTTCTCCTGAATGCAGCGGCAACCTGCTGGCTTGTTCGGCGGGCAAGGAACCTCGTGATCTGCGGGGACATTAACCCTTGCGAAGCACCACCAGGAAAGGACCGGTATCCGTTCCAGCTAACCCGTGGGTATCCATCACGGCTCCCCGCAAAGCTAGTTTGTGGGCAGCCTCCAGCACGGCCCTGCCTTCCTCCTGCCCACCCGGGTGACCACGGTAACATGCAACCGTAAGAATACCCTCTGCCCGAATCACTTCCCAGGCGCTCTCTAGGCCAATCACGGTTTCCTCACATTCAGTGCGGATTTGATGATTCCCACCTGGAAGGTATCCTAAATTAAACATCACGGCCGCTACCGGATTAATGACATAGTCACCTAGTCCCGCATGGCTCTCCAGGATAAGAGAGACCCTGTTGCTCGGAACACCGGACGCCTCAAGATTAGCTCGAGTGGAAATCAAGGCTTCCTCTTGGATATCAAAGGCGAACACCCGCCCGCCGGCACCGACAAGTTTCGCCAAGAATACGGTATCATGTCCGTTTCCCGCAGTGGCATCAACAACCTCCTCTCCTTCTTTTACCGCTGTTCGCACAGCTTCATGCGCTCTCTCGGTAATTCGCATCGTTGTGATTCTAACCTACGAAGGCCTCTATATTCAAATCCTCCTCAATCTCACGATTCTCGCAGAGGAAGGCCGCCAGTCGATCTGCTACTCCCGGGGCATAAAGCACTCCCTTTGAACCCAGACCATTAAAGATGAAAAGGTTCTCATTCTCTGGATGAGAACCGATCACCGGACGACTCTGTCGGATAATGGGACGAATACCCGCCACATGCTCGACCGTCTCAAAGGAAAGAGACGTAAATGAGCGCACTAGGTTCTCAACCTGAAGCCGGCCGGAACTTGTTACCGAATCTGTTAGATTATCCCAGCTGTAGGTAGACCCAACCCGGAAGAGGCCTTGCCCAAGGGGAATCATCCAGCCATTCCGGCTGAGGACACGATTCTCGGGTTGCCCCGGAATTCGAACGGTCAGAATTTCACCTTTTGCCCTGCGCTCGGGAAGAAAACCGAATGGCTCCGAGCCAAGACCTGCTGCTCCGGCGCACATGATAGTGGGACTCTCAACCTCCAGGCCGCTGGCAAGATCAACCTCTCCGGTCTCCAGGAGGCCTGAATCCCGAAAGAATATACCGGAGGATTCGAGAAAACGTCTAGTATCGAGACGGCCACCACCTTTCCAGATAACCCCACCGTAGGGTGCCTCACAGGGACAATCCTTCGCCTCGAGCAATGCTCCTGTCCAAGGTTGTAACAGCTCGCGCTTGCGATCAAACATTCGGCGCTCTTCAGCGCCGGCAAAGAGACGCAAGATCGGAATCTCATAGAAGAACTGTTCACCGAGAGCACCTTCCACCTCTCGATAAAAACTCAGAGCCTCATCAAGAAATTCAGAAAGGCGCCAGCTAGGATTCAGACTCCGCCCAGTTACCGGGGTGAGGAGCCCAGCTGAGATTGCAGAAGCGCTCCGCCCCTCCCCAAGGTGAAGCAATCGAAACTTTTTTCCCCTGCTCCAAAGGCGCCACGCGAGACACGTTCCAGCCAATCCCTGTCCAACGATAGTGAGTTGTCCTTGCATGGAGCCTTGTTTCTTTACCGAAACCCTCGTCAATCCTCCCTTACGTGAGAGGCCAGACCAACGGGATAAGTAGGCAGGCAATAACTCCTACAAGAATATTGAGGGGCAACCCAAAGAATACAAAGTCCCGGTAGTTGTAGCCTCCGGGTCCATAGACAAGAAGATTCGTCTGATATCCCATAGGCGTGGCCATTGCGGTGGAGGCCGCGAAGGCAACGGCCATGATAAAAGGTTCCGGATGACATCCTAGCTTGGTGGCAAGCTCAATCCCCAATGGCGCACAGAGAACAGCTGCAGGCTTATTCAAAATTAAAAGGCTCAATGCAGCCGCCATGAAATAAAACACCCATAGCGTCACGTGTGGACCCCACCCTCCAGTAGCCGTGTAGAGCTGCCCTGCCGCTATCTCTAGAGCACCGGTCCTATCCATGGCAGTGCCTAGCGCGATCATTCCCGCGATCAGGACCAGAACCGACCAGTCGATAGAACTGTAGGCATCCCGAGCAGTAAGTACTCCCGACAACACAAGAAATGCGGCTCCTCCGAGCGCCAGCACGCTGATCGGGGCAAGGCCAGTGGCAGCAAGCAGAACCACCATGAGAATCGTTCCCAGAGCCAGAGGGGCTTTGTGGGGCTCAACAACCTCATCATGGACTCCCTCAAGCAAGATGAACTCATTCTTTCTCCTTAAACCCTCCAGCGCATCGGAAGTACCCCGAACGAGAAGAATATCGCCCATCCTGAGTTCGAGGTCAGCGATTTCACGCTGATGGTGCCGCCCACGCCGCTGCAAAGCAAATACCGAAACATCAAAGCGCTGGCGCAGACCCAGTTCCCGGCAACTCTGACCAATGAGAGGCGACTCCGGCGCAACCATCAGTTCAAAGAGCGTCATTTCTACCCGTTTCACCTCAGAGCCATCGTCCTGGAGATCAGGTGCGATACTGATGGAGTGCTGCCTGTCGAGCTCGAGAATCTTGTTAAGTTCACCGCGGATCAGGAGAATATCGCCTTCATGAAGAAGCATCTCTGCCTCCAGACGCTGGACACGATCACCTCGGATGAGTTCGGCCACCTTGATCCCTGCTGATGCAAGCGGTGTGTCCGCAAGGTTCTTTCCGATCAGATCTGAATCCAATCCTATGCTCACCTGTGTGATATATTCCTTGGCCTCATCCGCTGACAGAGTTGAGGCAATCGTCGTATGATTGGGTAGGAGGCGCCATGAAAACAGAAGCAGATAGGCCATCCCTACCAAGACGATAACGATGCCTACCCCAGTGAACTCAAACATCCCTACGCCAAAACCGATCTCGGCAGCATAGGAAGCGATAAGGATATTCGACGAGGTCCCAATCAAAGTGCAGCTGCCGCCCAGCATTGAGGCAAACGAGATCGGCATCAGGAACTTGGACGGACTAGCTCCAAGACGCGCGCAAACGGTCAGCACTGCCGGTATAAAGACAACGACTACCGGGGTGTTATTGATGAAGGCAGACATGAAGCATACCGCACAGAGGGCCATCACCATGAACCGCATCGGACTGCCGCGTGAAAAATCCGCTAATTTTGCTCCCAGGGCTCGAACCAGACCGCTCCTCATCAGGGCGGCACTCAGGACAAACATTGCCGCAATGGTCACTAGGGCTTCGTTACTGAATCCAAGAAGAAGATCCTTCGGCTTCAAGATGCCAAGAGCCCCTAACACGACGATAATCAAGACACCCACAATGTCTGTCCTGACCCGATCGGTGACAAATAATACAACCGTGAGCAACAGCATCACGTATACCACTATTACTTCCCAAGTCATTCGTGCACCACTAGGAATGCACCGCCTGCCTTGAGTGGTCAATCTGAACCGCAGCTCATCGCATCACGACCTGGAACAGGAGCCTTGCTAGAGAGTGAAATTGGGACTCTGCCTGAGGAAGCTCCGAGGATTTTCGTAAATCACTTTTTCGACAAGCTCACCAGCGTGTTGGCGCTTCTTCATCTCCAAGGCACATTTGATGACGGCCAGAGGATCAGAAATTCCCCAGTCACATGCCGAATTCATCCAAATGCGCTCCGTTCCAAATGTCTCAAGAATGTCGATTGCCCTACCAGGCGTACATTTTGACTCAGGATACAGCGTCATCCCCGCCCAGAAGCCCGCATCAAGAGCAATCGCCGCAGTATGCTCTTCGACATGGTCAATAACCACACGATCAGGATTGACCTGAGCGTTTTTCAAAGCGTCCACAATCAAACGCGTCCCCTTGAGCTTATCCTCCAGGTGAGGGGTATGAACGAGGATGGGGAGATCACGTTCCTGTGCGAGAGCGATGTGCTCCTCCAGAATCGTATGCTCGTTTTTCGTATTCTTGTTCAGGCCAATCTCTCCAATCCCGAGCACGGTAGGCTGATCAAGGAATTCCGGGATGATCGACAAGACCTCTCTTCCAAAAACAACATCATCGCTCTCCTTCGGATTGATACAGAGCCAGGTAAAATGAGGGATTCCAAATTTTGCAGCTCGAGCAGGTTCATACTGAGTTAACTGACGGAAATAATCCTTGAACCCCTCCACTGATCCTCTGTCGTATCCCGCCCAGAAAGCGGGTTCACAAAGGGCCTCACATCCGGCCTGCGCAATAGACTGGTAGTCGTCTGTGGTCCGACTGACCATATGAGCGTGCGGTTCGATATAACGCATGATATTCTGGGGCGTGCAGGTGAAAGTTGAGGCGTTACTTCCTAGTCTTGAGGTGCACCGTAAGCAAACTGGATCGTGGAGCTTTCCACCGGCTCTGTTGAATGATCGGAGAGTGATTCCAGAACCGCCTTGGCGCGGGGTTGATCTCCCGGATTCAGCATCGCCTCCATAGCCTTGAGAAAGCCGGAATGGCGAAAGTCACTTTCTCCTTCATGACGGTCGAGCCGGTCAAGAAACGCGGCAATGTCGATCAACTTGTAGCGAGCATCCATGAAATAGAGGTCGAGGATGTCTGTCTTGCTGGGCATGCGGGGAATGTAGCCACCCGGAAAAGAATTCTGAAGGAGTAATTTGGCATAAAATCTACTGGCCCATTGTCGTTTCCCGGGGAATACAGGTCCGCACATGGGAGAACGCGACTTGGGAATACAACCTTTTGACCTTCTGATGGAGGCTTGGGGGCTCACGAACACGAACTTGGTTGAAACTTC
>DFWB01000163.1 GCA_002380675.1 Akkermansiaceae bacterium UBA4145 | reverse complement strand
TCGTTAACAGCCCTTCGGACCGTTTCCTTGGCAGGGTGAAGATCCGGCCTCTGCCGATGGTTCTTACGATCAGGGATGCTAAGGGCGCTCAGGAACAGGAGTGATCGGTGAGCGAAACTCTTCAATTCTTAAGGATCGAGAGCTTTCGTTTTCCAAAGTCAGCAGAGCATCCAAAAAGAACATCGACACCGATGGTTTCGTCCCGCTAGCGTCGGAGCTAATGCAATTACGACTTCTGGCAATCACGGCGCTGTTGAGCGTGTGGAGCTATTCGGTGTCGACCGGAGCGGAGGAGCGGGTCTGGACCTCCCGCAAGGGGGCGGATGTAACCGCCCAACTGCTGCGGGTGGAAGGGGGAGAGGCTATCCTGATTACCCCTCTACTGAAGACCGTCACCCTCAAGATCGAGGACCTCAGTCTGGTGGATCGGCTCTATCTGGTTGAATATGGCGGGGTAGACCCGAGCGCGGTTACCAAGTCGGAGGTGGGAGTGCCTGAAAAGGATGCCCGGGACATGTCCAAGACGTTCGAGCGGGTGAAGGAAAAGTTCGTGCTGGGGACAGATGATGACCTTCAGTATGACATGCTCAAGACGGAGCATTTCTACGTCATCACGCAAGGGAAGATACGGCCCATGGACGTGGCCGAGGTAGCCGAGAGGTTATGGCGGGGGATGGCCTTTCAGCACGTGAACTTCCGGGAGGACTGGGGAGCGAGGCGCAAGCTGATTTTTCTTGTCGAAGACAAGAAGGCGTATGCGAAGCTGGGAGACTGGTACAAGGCCCACCTCCTTACCCTTGAAGGCGAGCATATGCGCGACGTGGCAGTCCGGGCTCGCATGCTGTGGGAGGAATCAAGCTCTCAGACGATCTACATGCCCGATCCGATTGTCGCTAAATTAAATATATTCGGCACCGCCAAGGCCTTCCAGATCGGGGACATCAAGAATAGCTACACGGAAGTCTTTGGAGCGTTTCCAACCCATTCCCTTTCTGGCACCCTGCTCTCAGAATTTATCGGGGGTATCGCGGACTACGCAGAGGATGGGGCGATGGCCCTGAGGATTGGGCACGCCTACTACAAGGAGATCAAATTGGCAGGGCACACGGAAACCAGTCTTCTCGATGCAGAAGTCTATGACCAGGATGAGATCGTGAAGGCCAAGGGCTTTGATGATGGAACGAAATGGGCTAAGACCCTGCGCGAACTGGTGCGGAAAGGGAAGGTAGAGCCCAGCCTTGAAAAGCTACTGGGTTGGAAGGAGGTCAAGGACCTGACTCCGGAGAGTATTGTCCTTTGCTACTCGTTTGCGTATTATCTTCAAAGTACACCCGAGCGATTGAACTCGTTCGCGAATATGATCCGTCGCGTCCAATACGATGGGGCCATGCCTGTCCCTCTTGAACTGGCGAAGCTCTACGGGTTCAAGACCAGCAAGGAGTTTGAGACAGACTGGACTGAGTTCATCAAAAGCCAGGATTTTAAATGAAAATACTTTCCTCCAGAATACTCGTTCTCCTATTTGCGGGCCTTGCTGTTGCAGCTGGTCCTCTCTTTGCGGAAGAGGAGGGCTACCGCACCTTTACTGATGCCAAGGGAAGAACCCTTGAGGCCATCGTGGTGTCCAAGACGGACACGGCAGTCAATCTCTTGATCAAGGGCAGGGAGAACCCCGTCGAGGTTGCCCTTAAGCTATTAAGCAGTAAGGATCAGGCGTTCTTGAAGAGCTGGGTTCCTCCCAAGGTTCCCTCGGCGGAACTGAAGAAGCTCTTTCTAAAAAAGTGCCGGACTCTCACGGTCAGAGAGCTCCTCGAACTTCGAGGTTATGAGTCGTTCAAGTTCACCTTTGCCAATAACTCCCTGATCATCCCCGGCCTGCTGAATGGCAAGAAGGCGCGCTTTCTGGTCGATACGGGAGCCCATAATACGATCCTTCACGATGCGTTTGCGAAAGAGGCCGGATGCAGAATGGGGCCCTATGATGAAGTTGTCGCCGGAGTCGGAGGAACGGCTCCGGCTGCCTACACCAAGGTAGATCGGATTCAGCTCGGGGAAACCCTGCTTCTGGGTAAGAAGCTTCTGTGCACGGATTTGACAAATGGCCTGCCAGCAGGCTCGAAGCCTAAGGAGGATGCTATTATCGGTGGCGAGTTGCTGGCGCGGCTCGATGCGGTGATTTCCTATCGGGAGCGTCTCATCTTCCTGCGCCCGGATCTCGGTGATAAGCCCGAGGTGGCGGACGTGGGTGAGAAGGGCGGGGAAAAGGAGAGCCAGTTTGACTTTCGGATCTTCAAGCTGAAGGACGGAACGACGATTCGCGGCAAACTGGTAGCCAAAAATGAGTCTGGCACTGGGATCACCATTGAGTTGGTAAATGGAGAAAACAGAGGATTCACGGTCGACCGATTCAAGCCGGATGACGAACTCCTGATCAGGCGCTGGAGCGAGGATGCAGTCGCGTTTGAGAGGAATTGCCGGGACCTCACGGTAAAGGATCTCCTCAATATTCGCGGTTATCAGTCTTTCGAGACCGAGAGAAAGGGGAACCACATTTATGTGGAAGGGGCGCTGAATGGTCAAAAAGCAAAGTTCCTGGTGGATACGGGAGCAGATGGGAGTCTCTTTAATATCGGGTCTGCTAATCAATACCGGTGTGAGGTGGGGCCCATGGACCAATGGGTCTACGGGATCGGCGGCCGTGCTCCGGCAGCGGTGACCAAGTTCAAGTCGGTCGCAGTAGGCAAGACTCTGATCGAGAACCGGAGAATTCTCTCATCTGATTTCAGTTCCAGAAACTCAGTGGGAATCTACGGAGGGGATTTCATGCGGGAGCTCGACGCCGTGATCACCTATCGCGAGATGAGGCTTTTCCTCAGGCAAAGGTAGAGGAATCCGGCAGAGGATCTGAGGAGGTTATTGTCTCTTCGAAGATAGCCTCCGAGCCGGGCTGGGCAGAATCAACGGTTTCTACGGATGGACCGTAGTATCGGAGTCACTCCTCTTCATCATCTCCGCGGTCCGGTTTGAGGCGATTTCTCTTTGTCTCCATGAAGTCGAGAGCCTTCTCTGCCCGGAATGAGACTTTATCGTTTTCATCTTCGAGGAAGAATTCCACCACGGCGAAAGCCCAATCTTCCACGATCTTGGCAAGGCCATTGACGATATCGATCTTTTCGCTCTCGGTTGCCGCTTCCTGAGCGAGAGCTTTCCACATATCCTCGAGAGCAAGATCGTCACGGTCACGGTCCTTCTGGAGAAACTGGAAGGCTTGCTTAAAAGCCTGCGTTCGGAGTGTGTCATCTTCCTCGGAAGCCATGTAGTCGAGCAGAGTATCGAACTGGGTGTCGTCCGCCCATGACCCCAAGGCAGCGAGTGCTGCGATCTGGATCTTCTTATCTTCACTCTCCAGCGCAGTTTCGACGATACCTGCTGCAGTATCTCCTCCGGTGGAACCGAGAAGCTCGAGGAAGACGACGGTGGATTTGTCATTGGTAGCACTTTCGTAGGCACTCTTGATGGCGGTAGCGATCTCGCTTCGCTTGGTGCTACGCTCAGCCAGCGACATGATGACCCTTTTCGCATCTTGCTGGATTTGGCTGCTCTCGTTGAACTGAATGATGCTCAGGAGGTTCGTGAGATCCTTCTCGGTTGCCAGTTTTCTGGCAGCTTGCAATGCGGCACCCGCAGTCTCAGGCTTGGAGGCATTACGGGCATGATCGATCAGGGCAGGGAGAGCCTTGGGGGAATTCCTCCCCTGAACCACTTGGAAGAACTTAACCCGGATGTCAGGAGTCATCTGGTTGTTTTCATTTGCCGCAAATTGGGCGATGATCTCATCGAGATTGTCGCCCTCGGCAACGAGTAAGCGTTGATAGATTGCCTCGCGGTCTCCCCTGTTTTTCAGGGATTTTGCCTCGCCGAGGAGAATCTCCACTTCTTCCTGTGTGGTTGGAAGTTGGGTTGCACCCTTGTCAGCGACCTGGGCGAGGAGACTATTGAGGGTTTTTGTCCGCTTGTTGGTCATGGATTTGCCCAGCACAAAAATACCGGCGAACGCAATGGCGACAATGAGGACGGCTGCAATTGTGATCTTGGCCGCATTGCGGCCACCGCCACTGCCCGAGGTCTCAGTGCTTCCGGAAATGAATGTGGAGGGTGCATCTGTTGCGGGTGCAGCGGTAGGAACATGACCGGGAGAGGCAGGCGCAGCTCCGGCTGCGGCACTCGTCTGTGCAACCTGAGCCGGTGTGCTACTTACATTGACCTGCCCGGGACTCAATGCGGCAGCTGGTGTGGCCGGCTGAGCAGAAGCGATTGCGGGAGTAGCTGCAGCTGGTGTGACTGGTGTGGCTGGTGTCGCTGGTGTCGCTGGTGTCGCTGGTGTCGCTGGTGTCG
>DFWB01000158.1:4230-5910 GCA_002380675.1 Akkermansiaceae bacterium UBA4145 | reverse complement strand
CGTAGCGTTGTTCACGAAGATCGTTGAAACTGCAGGCTCTGAAGTTGGGAAAGACCCAATCTCAAGAATTGCTGCTTCAGTCGAACTCGCAAGATCAGCTCCGTTACCGATCACCAGGTGAATTGGTCCCGAGAAACCAGTGGTGGTGATATCAGCTCCGTTGTTGGAGAAGTTATATACCCCGCTGAAGATCGTCTGGGTGCCAACTGTGCCAGTTGCTCCATCGAACACGCTAAAAGCTGCGTCAAGGTCTGCCCCAGAGGACAGCGTTGCGAGCTGGGCAACATCGAAAGTGCCGATGGCAGCAAATCCGCCGTCAACCGCTGCTCCGCTGTTGTCCACTACAGACTGGGTGTTAACCGGTCCCTGGTTGTTAGTCACCGTGATGCTGGCTCCAAAGGCGGAGACCGACATGGCGGCGAGGGTAGCTACTACGTGCTTCAATTTCATGTGGGTAGTAATAATGAGTTTGTTATTGAGAGAGAATCACGGGAGCAGGGAGGCTTGGCCTCGACTGCTCCCGCAGAAGATTTCCTAGAGGTCAGCGTAGAAGGCTGGAGGAGTGACGGTCGCGTTGAACGCGGCGCCAGTTCCGTTCTGGCTGATGATGATGCCGGAGGTCAGCTCAACATCGCCTGCAGCTGCGAAGGTCGCGGAGTTCAGCCATCCGTCAAACCCTGCGAGGGTTGAGAAGAAGTACTGGTCGTAGCCGCTTGCGTCAGCCTTGGGAAGATACACGGTATCAGCCTCGGATGGGTCAGCGTTGGCAGAAGCACTCACACTGTCGGCCAGTCCGCTGTTGCCGAGAGTGGCTCCAACAGGGTAAGCAGTGCCGAGGTAAGTGAACGCGTCACTCACTGGAAGGTTCGTGCTGGTGGTCTTCACCATGCCGGTCACAACGAGCGAAATGTCGTTGGCGCCCTTCTCGTTGACGATCAGACCGTCGACGTAGTTGAGAGGCAGGTCGGTGGCATCAGCAAATGTTCCTGCGTCAAGCCAGCCGCTGAATCCAGCGAGGGTGGAGTAGAACACCTGAGTGAATCCGCTCCCATTGGGAACGTAGATGACACTAGCCTCGGAGGGGTCTGCGTTTGCAGAAGCGGCAAGCCCAGCGGAGTTGTCTGCACCAAACACGTCACCAATTGTCTTGGCGGCACGGATGGTGTAATCGGATGCATCCGCTGCTTCGACACCAGCAAGGCCGGTGAGGTCGCTTCCGCTCCAGGCGTCAACCTCGATCACGGTTCCGGAGTCGGCGATCTCAACGAGGTAGCGCTTACCTGCAGTGAGAACGTCCGTAAAGTTTACGTCGTTGTCTGTGAGACTGTCGCCAGTGTTGGCGTCAAATGTTCCAGATACTACCTGTGGCTCGTGAAGACGAAGGCCAAGGACGTTGAATTTGCCCGCGTTGATGGTGAGCGTCTCGTAACCGCCTGCGCCTGATACTGCCGACTGTGAGAAGGCTGAACCAGCGAGGAAGCTAAGTGAACCGGCAACCAGTGCCGCTTTTTTTAGTGTCGTTGCTTTCATGACTAATAGGTGACTCTATTGTAGAGGTCGTTTTTGTTTTTTTGGGTGTTGTTCTCAGTTTCCGCAGGCAATCCACCTGCAAACTACCTACCGGAAGCCCCTCTGGTCAATTTTTTTCTAAGTTTGCCCTGAAAAAACAACTTAAGGAAA
>DFWB01000158.1:3708-3882 GCA_002380675.1 Akkermansiaceae bacterium UBA4145 | reverse complement strand
AGGCGGTAAACCCCTACAAATTAGGGGTTTACAGGACAACGTCTACGCCAAAAAAAAAGAAATCAAATGCCCCAAACGACGCTATGGCAAATGTGTCACCCCCTGAGGGCCGGGCGCGGCCCAAATTTGGAGGATTTGGAGCCATCTGGGCCGCTCTGTTGCCCATTTTCGCAA
>DFWB01000158.1:0-3377 GCA_002380675.1 Akkermansiaceae bacterium UBA4145 | reverse complement strand
GGCTACCAGCAGCTGATATCCGTGAAGGTTTGAAGACGCTCCTCAATTTCAAGAGAGGAAAGGTCCTCGATCCTCCGGGTCGAAAAGGCCTCGCAAGTGAATGATGCCATTACGGTCCCACGGACGATCGCATTGCGAATATCCTCGAACTGGTAATCGGTGTTACCGAGGGAAGCGAGGTATCCCGCCATCGCTCCCAGAAAGGTGTCTCCTGCCCCCGTCGGGTCTGCAACCTCGCGTAGGGGAAATGCGCCGCATCGGAAGATGCCATGATTAATCTCGGGAGGTCCGAAGAGAATCGCTCCAAACTCTCCCAGCTTAATGATCACATAAGCTGGTCCCTTACTCCGAAGCAGTGCCCCTGCTTCTACGAGGTTTGACGTCCCTGCATATTCACGAGCCTCAGTTTCATTGATGACGAGGAGGTCGATCCTCCCGAGGACTTTCTCAAGCTCTTCCCGAGCGATCCCGATCCAGAGATCCATCGTGTCAGCTAGAACAAAGCGGTCCTCACCGACGCACTGGTCGAGCATCTCCAGTTGGTTCTTCGGAGCCATGTTGGCAAGAACGACGACGGGAGAAGCTGCGACGGCGACCGGCAGATTGACCTCCCAGCTCTCGAGAACATTGACCGCCACGTTGTGCGTGGTCCGGTCGTTCATGTTCTGATGATACTCCCCGCTCCAGCTAAAGGACGCCCCCTCGGAGCGCTCTACCCCGCCAAGAGTTACTCCGTGCCGCTCAAGCATGGCAAGATGCTCGGAGGGATAATCGTTCCCGATCACACCTACAAGGTGAACGGGTTTCGTAAAATAAGTGGCCGCTAACGACGCATAGGAAGCTGACCCGCCCAGAAGGTTAGTCGCTTCATCAGAGGGTGTCTTGACGTTATCGATCGCAATGGAGCCACCAACGAGTAGAGGGAGGGGATGAGACATCTCCGCGAAGTTCGGCCCCTTTCGGATCAAGATTCAAGCCCGATGTTCGGCACTTTCTCCAATCACCTGCCCGCCAAGGAGTTCACGGACTTGCCGACAGGCTCCTTGAATGTCTTCTGCCTGCAGAAGACCGGAAACAATCACAGCCCGTCTTGCCCCGGCGCCCAGCACCTGACTCAGGTTTTCTGCCTTAATGCCTCCGATACAGAACACAGGTATCTCTGCTCCAACAGCTCTCTCAACCTCTTCGAGATCGCCGAGACCAATTCCAGGGCGCCCTTCCTTGGTCGGTGTGGGGAAGAGAGGGCCAAACCCGATGTAGGAAGCGCCCTCCTTGAGGGCCGCGCGCGCCTGCGCCGGGGTATGGGTAGACCGCCCCACCAGTGAACCAGCCGGCAAGGCCGCACGGGCGTCACCGATCTCTCCGTCGTCCTGCCCGAGGTGAACACCGTCTGCTCCAACCTCCCGTGCAATCTCAACGAAGTCATTCACAATGAATGGAACATTCCCAGCCCGGCACAATGGAACGAGCTCGTATGCGATCTGGGTAATCTCTCTCCTCTCGTGCCCCTTGGCTCGGAGCTGGAGGACATCCACTCCGCCCTCAAGCAGCGACAGGGTTGCTCGAACGCAATCATCCGCCGTGAGGTAGCCCAGGTCCACGATGCCATAGAGCCGGGCGGCATCGAAGCTCAGCTGACGAGCGGGGGTCATTCCGCAGAAGCCACGGCCTCACGCTCCTTCAGGTAGCGCTCGACCCAGCCAATGTCGTAACGCCCCTCAATAAAGTCAGGATGGTCCACGATCACCTGCTGGAAGGGAATCGTGGTTTTTATGCCACGAATCATGAACTCTGAGAGAGCACGACGCATTCTTGCAATGGCGACATCTCGTCGAGCCCCAGTCACAATAAGCTTCGCAATCATGGAGTCATAATGGGGAGGAACCGTGTATCCTGCATACACGTGGGTGTCGACTCGCACACCTTTGCCGCCGGGGGCATACCACATGGAGATGTGTCCCGGGCTCGGCGCAAAATTGTTGTAGGGATCCTCCGCGTTAATCCGGCACTCAATACTGTGCCCGCGCGGCGTTCCTTCGCATACATGAGAGGAGAGAGGCTCTCCTGCTGCTACCCGGATCTGCTCCTTGATGAGCTCACACCCCATGACCTCCTCAGTGATCGGGTGCTCTACCTGGATTCGGGTGTTCATTTCCATGAAGTAGAAATTCTCCCCGCTCTCATCGACAAGATATTCGATTGTCCCAGCATTCTCGTAGCCGATATTTTCTGCCAGCTCGACCGAGGCCTGCCCCATTCTTTCCCGAAGCTCCGGGGTAAGTAGCGGACTAGGGCACTCCTCAATGATCTTCTGATTACGGCGCTGCATGGAGCAGTCACGCTCTCCAAGGTGCACCACCTTGCCATGCGAGTCTGCCATGATCTGGAACTCGATATGGTGCGGATTGAGCACGAGCTTCTCGAGGTAACAATCTCCATTCCCGAATACCGCGTTCGCCTCGTTACTGGCCGCCCTGAACTGATCCAGAAACTCCTCCTCGTTAGTAGCGGCACGCATCCCCTTGCCCCCGCCACCCGCTGTCGCCTTGATCATGACCGGAAATCCGATCTGACGGGCCGCCTCCAGCGCCTCCTCTTCACTCTCCATTACCCCGTCGGTCCCGGGGGTAACCGGTACCCCATACTTTGTGGCGGTGGCACGAGCAGTATTCTTATCGCCCATCGCCCGGATCAAGTCCGCTGAGGGCCCGATAAACTTGATTTTACAGCTATCGCAGATTTCCGCGAACCGGGGATTCTCCGAGAGAAACCCATATCCAGGGTGGATGGCTTCTGCTTCCGTGACCTCCGCCGCAGCGATAATACGATCCGGCTTCAAGTAGCTGTCCTTACTCGGGCTGGGGCCAATACAGACCGCCTCATCTGCCAATTGCACGTGGAGCGAATCCACATCGGCTTCGGAGTAGACTGCTACCGAAGCGACATCAAGCTCACGGCATGCCCTTATGATCCGCAAGGCGATCTCACCACGGTTGGCTACGAGGACTTTGGAAAACATCGCGGGGGAATGGGAAGAAAGAAAAAATCTGCACACTTGGTGCAGGTCAGATCAGGTCACGCGGAAAAGCGTATCCCCATACTGAACCGAGCTACTATCGTCGACACAGATCTCTGATACCGTGCCGCTAACCTCCGCCTTGATCTCATTCATGACTTTCATAGCCTCGATGATGCAGACCGTCTGTCCCTCACTGATCCGGTCTCCCACTTGGACGAAGTCATCCGCATCCGGGGCAGGCTTCCGATAGAAGGTTCCCACCATCGGTGACTCAACGACCTTTCCGGGTAGAGCGGCTGCGTCCTCCTCGCTGGCCGCCGCCGGGGCCACTGCTGCCGGAGCCGCCGCCGGAGCCGCC
>DFWB01000049.1:29704-33110 GCA_002380675.1 Akkermansiaceae bacterium UBA4145 | reverse complement strand
CCAAGGAGAAGGACAGGGCCAAGGGGAAGGGCAGGGACAGGGACAGGAAAAGGGGAGAGGCGAGGGCAACGAGGGAAACTGGACAGGGAAAGGTGGAGCCGATGGGCCTCGGCGCAGCCGAACCGGGGGAAGTAAGCATATTGGACTTCCCGAGAGAGAAAGAGGAACCCTTCGTCAGTCACAGGGGGAGCGCTACTCACCGGAGCATGGGCGGATGATTGAGCAATACCTGAAGAATCTGGCGGACTCGCCGGGCAATAAAGAATGACTTCTGAGCTCATGGCATCAATGCGCGGTATTGTTTTACCGCTTCTTCTCGTCGGTGCCTTGTGGCCTTCTGCGGGTGCGCAGGAGGCGGACGGCGTTACGGTAGATGCCGCGACGGAACGCATCATCAAGCGAGGGCTCAGATACCTGGCTAAGTACCAATCGCCAAACGGCTCGTGGTTGGGCCGTAATGAAAAAGAGCGGCATTACCCAATCGCGATGACCTCTTATGCGCTGATGGCCTTTCAAGCAGCAGGGCACCTGCCAGGGGAGGGGGAGTATGGAAAGGAAGTGTCTCTCGGGGTAGATTATCTGTTGAACTCGATCTCTCCAGAGGGGCTTATCGGGGATCGGAACAACGGACAATACATGTATTTTCATGGCATTTCTGCTATCACTCTGGCCGAACTCTACGGACAGACCAGCAACCCGTCGATTCGTCCAAAGCTAGAGAGTATGGTGAAAATCATCGTCTCCAGCCAGAATCAGGATGGCGGGTGGCGTTATAAGCCTACTGCTACCGATGCGGATGTTTCTGTGACAGTCTTGCAGGTGGTAGCTCTAAGAGCAGCGAAGAGTGGAGGCCTGAAGGTGCCTCAGGTCACCATTGATGACGCCGTGACTTATGTTCGAAGCTGCTACAGTGAGAAGAAGGGAGGGTTTTCCTATCAGCCGGGTAGCGGCGCTGGATTTGCCCGTACGGCGGCCGCAATCTACTCGCTTCAGGTATGCGGCCATTATGATGATCCTCTGGTCAAGGCGGGCTCCAAATACCTCTTCGACAATTTTGGAGAACAACAGCGCTGGTTTACCTACGGAAACTTTTACGCGGCCCCGGCGCAGTATATGATCGGCGGGAAGACCTGGCGAAGATGGTATGACATGATCAGAGACGTGATAGTCTCGAAGGTTCATAACGATGGAGATGCTTCGCTATGGTTTGAGAACACATCCGTGGGGCCAACCTATGAGACGGCGATCAATGTTATGATTCTTGCGATGCCCTATCAGTATATTCCGTTGTATCAGCGCTAGCGATGAAGGTTTTATGGGGATGTATGACCTGGTTCTTATTCGCCAGCCTGCATGGGTGGTCGCAGGATGAATCTGATAACGGCCAGTATGAGAAAGACGGAGGAGAGGATCCGGCGGTCGTATTACGATGGCCTGAAGGAGTCATTGTAACAAGAGAGGGGCGCCGGTATCAGGGCAGAGTTTCTTTCTTCGAGAATTCTCTGAAAATTGAAAAAGACGAAAAGGAATCGGTGTCATTGGCTCTTGAAGAAATTGGGACGGTGACAATTGAGCATGCGAGAGGAAGAGAGGACCAGCTTGGAAACTCAGGTGTTGAAGGGGCGCTTCCTGCTCCCTGGCGTAATCGGGATCTGGGTCGGACACTACTGCCCGGCAAGGTGAGGTGGCAGGATGGCGTCTTCAGAGTTCTTGCTGCCCCCAAGGCAGGAGATGAGCGTTTTGCCGCGTTCCACCTGGTTTATTTGCCGGTAGAGGGAGATTGTGAGATTCAGGCGAGGGTTGTCAGCCTCAACAACGAGGACGATGAATCCTATGCGGGTATCGTCATATGCGACGGGACTACTCCAGAAAACCGCAAGGCGTTACTGGGACTGCACCCTCATGGAGAGAAGCGGGTGAATTTTCGGCGCTGGGGCTATCAGGGGGGAAGTGCCACGGGAAAGGAGCTCCCTTCGCTAAAGCTGCCCTACTGGCTCAAGTTGGTGCGTGAGGGCTATGATGTAACAGCCTACCACTCCCCGGATGGGCGACGATGGAGAATGCTGAAGGTGTCCGCAGGGAGGATGCGGGACAAGAAAGCCTTTGTTGGGCTCGCAGTGCAGATAGGAAAAGACGATCGCCTTAGTGAGGCAGTGATCGACAGAGTGAGTGTCAATGGGGAGGGAGGCGCAGAGGCCGAAGCGATGCCCCCCCACCTCGTTCTGCGTGGGGGCTCCCGGTTGGCAGCGGAAATCAAGGAGGGGAACCGTTCTGCATTCCAGCTGGGCGGGCGATGGGAGGGGCGCACGGTAACAACTCCGCAGGTAGCACGACTTGAATTTTTCCATCCGCTGCCAGTAGAAGTAGCGGCTCTCGTCGAGGGGGAGAGAAAGGGGCTCCTGCTTCGCTCGGGGGATTTTTCAGAGGGTGGCTTCGAGTCGCTGGAAGAAGGAAATATCCGGCTTGGATCCGTTCTTTTGGGGAGCCGGCAGTATTCCATTCTGGATGAGGTTGACTGTCTTGTGCTGGGCAAGGTTGTTTCCGGGGCAGTCCGGTTCCGGATAGCAACGCAATCTGGATCTGTTCTTCTTGCCGAGAAGGCCAGCTTCGAGCGAGGCGAACTCGTTGCGACAGTTGCCGGTTTGGGAGAGGTCCGGTTCGGGCTTGAGGAGATAAGCTCCCTCCAAGCCATGAAATAATATCGATTTACGGTCCTCCGGCCCATCGGATTGCGCGGGCGACCAGGGGGCGGAGGTTCTGAGAGGATTCCGGGTGTGGGCTAATTGAGAGAACCCGGCCTTTCCCGAATTTGCCACTGACGATGGCCGGGGTATTGATCATGGTCCCTCTCTGAGTTTCGTAGCGGGAGACCTCGCTGCGAAACCAGGCGAGAACCTGATAGTCGGAGAGTTCAGGGATCCCGGCGCGAGACACGATAGGGCCATTGTGGTAACGCACTTTAAAGGGCTCACCACCGTGTCCGAAAATCTCATTGCCATTTGGAGTAAGCTGCATCGTTACGGTGGAGGAAGGCCCCCGGTACCACATGCTCTTACGTCCGACTCCAGGAATCTCACGCGCCTCGCAGAAGGTGTTATAATCGCAGATCTTGAGGGACCAGCTGTAGTTGGCTGCTGCGAGGTAGGCTCCCGCGCAGATTCCAATGAAGCCGCCACCATGTTCGACAAACGCGCTGACCTTATCTCTCCCCTCGATTCCGAGTGCGGCGGCCTGTTTGCTTCCGCTACCTCCGGGGAAGATCACGACGTCAAAATGGGCGAGAGCTCCTTCGAGGATATCAGAGGGGCCGATGGGCCAGGTGAGACTTCGTGGAATTGTCTTCATCACCTTCTGCAGATTGCGAGGCCCGCTTGCGCCGGCTCCCCCTCCGTCGTAGATGGCGACC
>DFWB01000049.1:2970-29367 GCA_002380675.1 Akkermansiaceae bacterium UBA4145 | reverse complement strand
GGTCCCGGGGGTGGGTCAGGGTAGGAGCGTCCGCCCCGAGTATTCCGATGTCTTGGAAGAGGGTTCGCACCATCAGCCTGTGCTGGCGGGCGCGAAGTGAAAGTGGTTGCTCTTTGGTGGTAGTCTCCAGGATCAAGGAGTTGGCCCCGAGGCGTTCCGCCGCGGCACGGGTGAGGCTGCCATTGGCGGTTCCTCTCAGGGGGACGAAGTGCTTCCTGGGATCTTCAACGGTTGTATTGACAGTGGCCAGCATTCTGGAGACGAATGGGCGGGTACGCTGATCGCCCGGGCGAGACGCGAGAACGGTAGAACCGACGGACTTGGATTGGATCTGGTGAAAGTGATATCCCTCGTGGAGATCGATCACCCATTCTGGCTTGGATTCCTGTGCGAGCCTCCAAATTTCCCTGCCGATCAGGGAAGAGGCCTCGTTCTCGGCATCAGTTCGGGGGAAGTTGCGGTTCAGGTCCGCCTTTTCCCGGGGCAGTTCCGGCAGGTGGCGTGTTCCGGCCCTGAGTCCGGGTTGGTTGGCTCGCGGCAGCACCACGAGGCGACCCTTGAGAATGGCCCAATGGCGAATTTGTTCCGCGGCCAGGGCCCCGGACGGTTCGTTCCCGTGCAGGCCGCCAGTCAGAAAAACAGTAGGGCCGGGCTTGGGGCCCTTGACGACATAATAGGGGGTTTCCCATTTTGTTCCCTCGGCGAGGGTGCCCGATACGAGAGTTCCTCCGGAGCTGCCAGAAAGCAGCAGGAACAGGGCAGCGGACAGGAGCTGCTGAAGTCGGGCCATAGTTTACCTCATCACAGGAGAGCGTCCTTGTCTTCTCCGAGGCCTCTCCTGCTTGTCGCTGAAGATTCTATAACTCGTCACCGGCGACATACCTGAGAAAGGCCTCTACGGTCTTGGTGGCCATTTGCCCGGGGAACTGCATGGGGGTGTCGTAGAGCTTCTTCTCGAAGACGCCGATTTTTCCGTCCGGGGAGCCATCGAACCCAATGATGGTGATTTGCTCCAGTTTTCCAGCCTCTTTGACTGAGGCCCAGGCCCCGAGTGCGCAGGGGTCGTTAATGCCGAAGATCCCAACGAGATCGCCATGGGCTGCGAGCATGTCGGCAGCGACTTCGGCGCCCTTCACCCGGTCCCCTTTACCGTTTAACTCTGTGACGATCTCAAGCTTGCTGTTGTTCTCCATGAGATAGTCCTTGAACCCATCCACCCGCTTTTTGCAGGAGTTGGCCTCGGGCAGGTTGATGATACCGATTTTGCCGATGCCCCCGGTAGCTTTCATCATGGACTCCCCGGCAAGGCGGCCGCCCTGGTAGTTGTCGCTGCCAACATGGTAGGTCACCAGTTTCTGGACTTCGGGATCTTCCATCTGGATATCGAAAGTGAAGACCGGGATACCTGCGGCATGGGCGGCCCGAACCCCTGATCCGGTGGCCTTGGAATCGGCGGGATTCAGGAAGATCGCGTCACACTTCTGAGTAATGAATTCATCGATCTGGGTATTCTGCAGGGCTGCATCTCCCTTGCCGTCCATAGCTTTCAAGGTGTATCCAGCGGCACTGGCTGCTTTTTCCATTTCCTGGGCGATGAGTTGGAAAAAGGGATTGTTGAGGTTCATGCAGGTCATCCCGACCGTCCCTTTGCTCTCTTCTGGTTTCGTGGCCTCGTCACTGCTCGCGCCAGCAAAAGATTCCCGATCAGGGTCTTTTTCCGCGTCGGCAAAGAAGTAGTGCTCACATGGGATAAACTCTCCAGCGCCTTGGAACTCACTGCCAGTAAACGCAGTGTCAGTCTCTCCGTCGGAGCCAGCACTGGAATTCTTGTCGCCACAGGAGATTAGGCTCAGGGTGAGAACGGAGACAACGACTGGGAGAAAGCGGTTTCTTTTCATGAATTCTGGAATGCGACTTCAGGGAGATTGAATCCGGGAGCCCCGTCTGTGAATCTAAAATCGAACTTCGTGAGGAGAGAATGAACGGGAAGTCGTGATAATACGGAATCAATTAGGATTATGACGATGTTACGAGGAGTCTTGCGCTCCGATCAGCAGCTCCCGCATTCCTGAGTATTTTGGCAGGTTAGGAAGTGGGCTTCGTGCTTCCCCGCCTGAGAACGCGCTCCCAGAATCCAACCTGTCGAGCCCGGTCCAGAAGGACGGCGATAATGATGATGGCCCCGAGGACCATGTCTTGGACGGGATCCTTGAAGTTGAGCTGGTTCATTCCGCTTCGCATCACCCCGATTATAAAGGCTCCGATGAGAGTGCCGAAGACCCGGCCACTACCTCCGAAGAGGCTTGTGCCTCCCACTACTACAGCCGCGATGACTTCCAATTCAAGACCGGTTCCCATCACGGTGGTAGCAGCATTGACCCGGGAGGCCTCCAGACAACCTCCGAGGCCGGCGAGGAGGCCGCAGACGGTATAAACGAGGAGAATAATGCCCGCCACTGGTACTCCGCTCAGGCGGGCCGCCTCCATATTTCCCCCGACCGCGTAGATGTAGCGGCCATACTTGGTCTTCGACATGAAGATATGAGCGGCAAGATAGAAGAGAACGAGAAGCGCCACCGTGTTGGGAATCCCGATCAGCGTTCCGTGATTGAGTTCTCGGAAGGCGGCGGGAAGCTGGGTGTCAGAGACCGTAAAACCGCCGTTGGCCTGCTCGGCCATGCCCCGGGCGATCATCATGACTCCCAGAGTGACGATGAAGGGGGCCACCTTGCAGTAGGCAACGAGAGCTCCTGAGAAAAGACCGATCAACCCCGCGCAGAGGATCGCAACGGCAAAGCCGGAGTAGACCGTGAAGTCTCCCGCGGCGGTGGGGTCTCCGCCGGCCGCGATGACCCGCTCCTTGATGAACCAGGCGCCCACCATGGCGGAGAGACCCACCAGGCTGCCGACCGAGAGATCGATTCCGGCGGTGATGATCACCATTGTCATTCCTATTGCGACGATGGCAATAACCACCACGCGCTGGGTGACATTCTTGAAGTTGTCGAGGGTGAAGAAAGTAGACTTCTTGCGAGGTCGTGGAGTCAGGACCGGGAACTTTTGGAACTCCGGATATTTTTCAGGCACCGCTTGGATGACCTCCATCCCAGCAGGTCCCGCGGTGGCGATTGCTCCGAGAGGACGGCCCTCATCGCGGAGCTCGTTGAGTCTTACCCTTAGGTTGCGGGGCGCGCCAATGGCAAGCCGCACGTCATCACGGCCCTCCTTTTTGAGCAGGTGGGCCAGGGATCTTGCGAAAGTCTCAAAGTCGGTTTTGTCCTTTCCGTAGACTACCACAGCCTTGTCGGCCGGAACTTCCTTCATGATGCGTTCGGCGACCTCCCGAGCGCTACTTTTACCGGAGGGGGCCACCTCCTTAACGGTAAGCAGGCTGAAGAGGAGAATGAGAACCATCAGGACAAGAATCATCCCGTAGTCGCCAAACTTGATCTTGAGCTTCATGATTCCAGCACGGGATGGCACCACAGATGCAGGGCGTTGGCACGCAGGATTTTCAAAGGCGCACAACCCCTGTCAAAAGCCAACGCAGGAGGCCATGGGATGCAGGGTAAATTGGGAGCCTCAAGACATTCTGAGCGCCCCGGTACAGTCACCGATACTAGAGACCTTTACGCCCATGATTTGCGCCATAGAAAGCCAGAGATTGGCAATGGGAGTGCCCTGAGCGGACTTGATGTGGCGATTCGCCGCGATTGCGCCGCCTCCGTGTCCCGCGACAATGGTGGGAAGGTCGGTGTAGACGTGGAGGGATCCATCGCTGATTCCCGAGCCAAGAAGGAACATGGAATTGTCGAGGAGGGTTCCTTCCCCCTCCTTAACCTCAGCCATCTTAGCCACAAGGGTGGAAAATTGCTGAACGTGGAAATGGTCGAGAGCTTCGAGCTTGGTGCGGACGTGATCGTGACCCTGTCCGTGGGTCATCCCATGGTGGTCCACCGGTTTGTCGAAAAGCCCCTGAACCGTGAGAGGCGAGCCCCAGCGTTCCGGGCTGCTCATGATCGAGCAGACACGGGTGAGATCGGTGCGAAAGGCGAGAATCATCAAGTCGCCCATGACCTGAATGAACTCGTCCCGGGTCATTGCCTGCCACGGCTTCGAGGGAGGCGCGATCCTGAGCTTGTCGATCTCTGATTGACGCTTGGTCACGCGCTCAATCTGCCGCTCCACGGTCCTGATGGATTCCATATACTCGTCGAGCTTTCCCCGATCGATCGACCCAAGGCCGCGGTCAAGGGATTTGGCGTCATCCATCACGAGGTCGAGGACGCTTCCATGCTCCTGATGCTCCTTAACGGCGAAGAGCCGGTTAAATACGGCCTGAGGATCTCGCAGGGAGCGAGCGACATGACCGTGACCATACCATGAAATATTGTCGAAATACACGGACTCACGATTGTCCTCGTAAGGGTTACAGCTCAGCTCGAGCGAGCGAAAGGCGGTATGCTTGCCTGCCTCCTCGGCCATGATCTGATCAATTGTCTTCTTAAGCGGATAGCCGGCGGGAGAGAGTTGATCAGGAGCCGCACTGCTGAGCCAACACGCTCCAGCCTGAGCATGACCATCCGTGCCTGCCACTTTCACTCGATCAAGTTTGGTAAACAGGGAGATGTGCTCCTGCACGGGTGCAAGAGGCTGCAAGCTTGGCGACAGGGTGAAGTTTTCTCCCTCGTCCACCGGATGCCAGGCCCTCTGCACGACTCCGTTGGGGATGTAGAAGAAACCAGCTCGGACTGGCGGCCGTGCCGTCGAGGTTCCTTTTGCCAGACTGCGGGTTTCCATGATCTCCAGCAAGGGCAGTGCTAGTGTTGCCCCGGCGCCACGGAGAACGGCCCGGCGAGAGAGGGAGGGTCGCTTTAGGATCATGGCTTTTTTGGAGTTTTTCCGGAAGAAGGAGCTAGTTGGTTTGTCTTGTGCATGAAAGGGTAACTCGTGGCGATCTCAGAAACAATGGTGGAAAACTGACCCTTTTTAGCCATGGCCTTGCGAACGATTGTATCTAGAGCAGGTTTGTCGGAGATATCGATCTCGCGACCGAGAGCATAAGCCAGAAGGTGTTCGCTGAAGCCCCTGATGAACCACTCCGGGTTTCCAAGAAGAACGTCCTTGAGCCCGATTACGTCCTGAAACCGGGCTTTCCCGTAGAGCGTTCCACTGGCATCAATCGGGAGTCCGGACCGGTAGGTATCACGCCAGCGCCCGATGGCATCGTAGTTCTCCAGAGCAAATCCGAGGGGATCAATCTTCTGGTGGCAGGAGACGCAGCTTTCATTTTCCTGGTGAGCGACAAGCCGCTGCCGGAGGGTCTGGCCTTTAGCTTCAATAGCAGCATCATCCTGTTCAATTTCCGGAATGACATCGGGAGGGGGCGGGGGAGGTTTGTTGAGAATCACGGTGGCGACCCATGCCCCGCGCCTAATCGGACTGGTTCGGAGAGGCTCGGAGGTCATGGTCAGGGCGGCGGCCGAAGTAATCACCCCTCCTTCCCTGCGGCTTTCCAAGTTACGGCGGCTGAAGCGTTGTGATCCGGTATTGAATCGGTTACGATTGCCCTTGTTGCGGAAGGGGATGGCGTCTTTGTACCACGAGGCCATCTCATCTGAACGGTAGGAGTAGTTTGAATCCACCAGAAGCATGATGGAGCGGTCTTCCACCATGATGCTTTCAAAAAGAAGGAGCGGTTCGACCATGGTCTGCAGTCCGAATTTCCATTGTTCGCATCCGATGCGGGAGTAGTAGATCTGGAACCGGTCAAAATCCGGAACTGCAGTAATGAGCTGGTCAAGGCGCAGCCACTGACGCGCAAAGTTTTCGGCGAGGGCCTTACTCTTGGGGCTCTCCAGCATCCTCCTCACATGAGCTGCATAGACGTCTGGCTGGCTCAAGTCCCCGTTCCGTGCGCTCGCGATCAGCTCTTCATCGGGGAGAGTACTCCAGAGAAAGAAGGAAAGCCGGGTAGCCAGCTCATAGGAGCTCAGGGGCTCCTCTGCGGAGGCATCCCTCTTGGTTTCGGTCAGATAAAGGAACCGAGGGGAGGCGAGAACCGCAGCGGTCACGCTTTTCATGGCCTGAGAATAGTTGCCGTGCCGAGAGACCTCTCGCATCACGAAACTCACATAGCGTTTCAGGGTAGCATCGTTGATTGCGGAGCGGAAAGCCCTCTCGAGGAAGGGTCGCAGGCGCTCCTCGATAATGAGGGGCCAGAGCGTATGGTCCTTTTCATCGGGGGCGCGGAAGAAGGAATCGGTCAGAGCAGAGTAGCCGTCGAATTCGCGGGCGTTGACGATGGAACGCCCAAGCTTGAGGAAGCTCTCCAGTAGAATGGGGGACACACTGAGCTGGTCTCCCTGATTGTTGAATCCGTGCTCAGCCTGCAGATCGATGGCGAAGGGGCTTACCCCGGTGAGAATATGCTGCTCGATCTGGTTTTTACCGAGGGCTCGGTTCGCAACCTGGATGGTTTCTGGGAAGCGACCAGAGGCGGGGTTGAAATAGCCGCGGCTACGGATGACCTTCTCAGGTAATGGATACAGGTCTCCCTTGAGCTCAAGGAGGTCTTTTGCCGCATTGTTATATTCATAGCGGTTGAGGCGTCTCATGACCACGGGCTTGAGGCGGCCCGAGTCCCGGAGGTGCTGTTCAAGGTAGCCGTTGAAAAGTGTCGCGATCTTACGCCGCTCCTCCTCCGTTGGTTGCTTGGCATCCGCGGGAGGCATTTCCTGAAAGGTGGTGGCTTCCGCGGCTTTACCAACAAGATCGATACGGCTGAGAAAGTCCTGAGGTGATGCTAATTCCTTCAAGTTGGTCTTGCCTTTCACCTTCCCTTTTTCGCCATGACAGCCGTAGCAGTAAGTTGCCAGAATGGGCTGTACTTCTTCGAGGGTGACGGTGAGTTTTGGCGCGGGGACCTCCTGAGGTTTCGTGGTCTCAGCCGCCGGCGGTTCCGGTGGGGCGAGATTGATCACCTTGAGGAAGTCGAGCCCAAGAAGATATCTGGATTTTTGGAAGGTAGAGGCGTTGGGATTTGCGCCAGTCAGCTTAAAGGCCAGTTTGTGTTCTCCACGAGTGAGCGGGAGCTTTCCGAGTTGGATAACCGGGGCAACAGAGACCTTTGGGCTGAAGAGGTCCATTCCACGCCGGAGGACCTTGCCGTCAAGGATCACTGAGAAGATGCCGTAGTCGGGCGCGAGGGTCATCTGGGCCGAGACCTCGTAGATTCCCGCTTCCTCGATACGGAATTCGGTTATCATCTCCTGTCCGGGCTCTCCATCCCACAGGAGGTGGGCATCTCCGCGCCACCCTTCGCCAAAATTCCTCATTCCCTGTGTCCGGGCTGTTCCGTGTTTGGGGAGAAGCTCACCTTCAAGGATCCCATCAACAGGGCCCTTCGCTTCACGTCCACGCACACTGTGGTAATCAAAGGGAGCGCACAATGCCGGCCCGATGGTGCCCAGCAGAAATGCTAAGGAGATGGGTAACCTCATGACAGAGCAGCTTTAAATAGGCCTTTTCAGGCCGGTCTTGTCGAGTCGGGAATAGTGAGATGTCGTCGCAGCTTGGAATGATGGGCTCCCCCCGCAGGACTTACTGGGCCGTCCATCCCCCATCTACACTGAGCATGCTCCCGGTGGTATAGCTGGCAGCTTCGCTGGCGAGATAGAGGGCAGCACCCTGAATCTCGGGAAGGTTGCCCCATCTTCGAAGAGCCGTACGGTCTACGATAAAACGCTTTGCTTCTTCCGATTCCGCGAGGGGTGCGTTCATTTCGGTGAGGAACGGCCCGGGGCAGATCGCGTTGACAAGGATGCCAGAGCCAGCCAGCTCAAGGGCAAGGCTGCGGGTGAGCTGAGTGACAGCGCCTTTACTCGAGGCATAGGGTGTTCGCTGGGGAACCCCCACCAGCCCGATGGCACTCGAAAGGTTAATGATTCGCCCCCAGCCGGTGGTCCTCATCAAGGGAATGACCGCTTTGCAGCACAGCCAGGTCCCGGTCACATTGATTTGCATGAGCTCCTCGAATTGCTCGAGGGTAATGTCGTCGATCGCCCCTCTAGTGTTGATCCCCGCGCTATTGACAAGAATGTCGAGGCCACCAAAGGACTTTGTGGTCGAGGCGACCATCGACGCGATCTGCTCCTGATCAGTGATGTCGGCCTCGATCCCCAGAGTATGGACCCCGTGGTCTGCGGCGATCTCGGCGGCAGCACTCGCCGCCTCGTCGCCGTGTCGACTCACCAGCACGATTGAGGCGCCAGCGGAGGCAAAGCCATCCGCAATAGCTTTGCCCAGTCCCTTGGATCCACCGGTGACGAGGGCAGTGCGCCCTTTGAGGTCGAAGAGCTGAATGCCCGGATAGGCCATGATGGAATTGCAGGGGGTTGAAGGACCCCAGAGATCCGGATTGCCCTATTTGTGAGTGCTCAGTCAGGAACTGGTTTTCGCAAGAGCCTGGTCGAGGTCGGCTACAATGTCGGAGATATTCTCAATGCCGACGGACAGACGAATCAGTTCGGGAGTGATCCCGCCCGCCGCTTGCTGCTCCTCGTTGAGCTGCGAATGGGTCGTGGTTGCGGGATGGATGGCAAGAGACTTAGCGTCACCCACATTGGCAAGGTGTGAGTGCAGCTCGAGGGCCTCAATAAAGGCCTTTCCTGCGTCAGCGCCACCCTTGATGCCGAAGACCACCATGGCGCCACCTTTACCCCGGATGTATTTTTGATTTTTCTCATACTCCGGACTGTCTTCCAGACCGGGATACCGGACCCATTCCACGGCTTCGTGGTTCTGCAGATGCTTCGCAACCGCGAGGGCGTTTTCACAGTGGCGCTCCATGCGGAGTGGCAGAGTTTCGATACCCTGCAGGAAGATCCAGGCATTATCAGGTGAAATACATGCGCCGAGATTACGGAGGGGAACAGTCCGCATCCGTAGAATGAAAGCGAGAGGGGACAGCTCCGGGGGGAGGTCGTGACCCCAGCGCAGTCCGTGATAGGACGAGTCCGGAGTGTCATAGAGTGGGTGCTTTCCTGCTCCCCAGTTGAACTGGCCAGCGTCGACTACAACGCCTCCGATTCCTGTGCCGTGGCCGCCGAACCATTTGGTGAGAGAGTGAACGACAATATCCGCGCCGTGCTCGATCGGCCTGGTGAGGTAGGGAGTGGAAAATGTCGAGTCTACGATCAGGGGAACCCCGCAGGCTTTGGCATGCTGTGAGATGGCCTCGAGATCAGCGACCTCAAGTGCGGGATTGGAAACCGTCTCGGTGAAGAAGGCTCGGGTATTCTCATCTGCGGCCCGGGCAAATTCGTCCGGATCTTGTGAGTCCACGAACCGCACTTCGATACCAAGAGCAGGGAGGATATCGTTGAACTGGGTGTAAGAACCTCCGTAGAGATTGCGGGCAGAGACGATATTGTCGCCAGCTTGGGCGAGGTTGATAATGGAATAGAATACTCCACTCGTGCCTGAGCTGAGAGCAAGAGCGGCAAGCTCATGTGCCCCCTCAAGAAGAGCAACCCGTGATTCAAGGACCGCCTGAGTGGGGTTCATGATCCGGCTGTAGATGTTACCGAGTTCCTTCAGGGCAAAAAGATTCGCGGCATGCTCGGTACTGTTGAAGACGAACGATGTGGTCCGGTGCAGGGGAACGGCACGAGCGTTCGTAGATGGATCCGGTTCCTGACCACCGTGGAGGCAGAGTGTTTCTATGTTCATGAGGTAGTGTCGGTTGGCGCAGCAGATTCCGGTGCCGCGGGTGATTGGGGCGCGGATCCTCAGACTCTGAGGCCTTTGCGTCAACCCTGCTCTTGACCGGAGATGGGGTTTTGGAGCCGATTTGCAGTGATATTTGCGGCAAACAGCGGCTAGATCGCGGGAAAATGCCGTTCGAGGCGGATCGCTCAAAGGTCCTCACCGGCGATCTGCTCCAGTCGCTTGCTAAGCCTTTGAACTAGCTCCGGATACTCACTCCACAGGTTTGTTTTCTCGGAGGGATCCGAGGAAAGATCGTAAAGTTGACCTGTTGGCCCTCCCTTTTCCGGGCGGACCCGCTTGGGGCTTGAGAATCCGCCAGAGCCAAGCTGATCAATCAGTTTCCATTTTCCCTCTCTGATCATCATGGCGCCGCTACCAGCTTTCATGACGATCGGCTCCCTCGGCAGGTGCGGAGCGGAGGGGTCAGTAAGGGCGGGGAGAAAGCTCTGGCTGTCCAGAGCTTTGCCCGCGGGCAGCTTGGTGCTGGTCAGGTCTGCAAACGTAGCCATCAGGTCCGTGAAGCAAATGAGACGTGAGGAAATGGAGCCTGGCTTCACTACCTCGGGCCAGCGCAGGAGGAAGGGCATCCGATGACCAGCCTCCCATGCGTCAGCCTTCATTCCCCTAAGGCCTCCTGCGGAGTCATGTCCAAATCGCTTGATGTCCGCATCATACCAGACTGGGCCATTGTCAGAGGTAAAGATGACCATGGTGTCGGAGGCAAGCTCTTGCGTTTCCAGGGCTTGCAGGACTTTGCCTACCTCGGCATCCACCATGCTGCAGAACTCCCCATACATGCCCGCGCCTCCTCTTCCCTTGAATTTCCGTGAGGGAAGCCAGGGAGTATGGGGTGCGGGGTAGGCGAGATAGAGAAACAGGGGATCGGGATCTGAAGGCTTGTGGTTTTTAATCACGGAAATTGCCTCGCGGGTGAAACGTGGGAGAACCTCGGCGAGCTTCAGGTCCGGGGCAATGCCTCCGGCTCGCCAGAATGCACCCTGAATGCGGGACCATCCCTCACTGCCATTAGCCCCGATGGTGTTCGTCGGGGGCTGAACAGCTTTGCTGCCACGGATATAGTAATATGGAGGGATGTCGGTTGAAGCTCTGATGCCAAAGAATGAATTAAATCCAACATCCACCGGTCCGCCGGCCAGAGGCTTTTCGTATCCCTCTTCCCGGAATCCCAGGTGCCACTTTCCTACCATGGCTGTGTTGTAGCCCTTGTTCTTAAGGAGCGAAGCAATGGTGAGCTGCCCGCCCTTTATGGAGGGCTGTCTGCGCCATGCGCTGGTGTTGGCTCGAAAGGGATATTGCCCAGTCAGAAGGCCGTATCGGGAAAGATGGCATAAGGGGCCCGGGGCATGAGCATCGGTAAACCGCATGCCCTCCTGACTAAGTTTGTCGAGATGAGGGGTGGGAATCTTGGAGTCAGGATTATAAGCGCCCACGTCACCGTATCCCATGTCGTCAACGAGGATGATCAGAATATGTGGTAATTTGTCCCCGGAAATCGCGGAGTCTATACTAGCTGAGAGAAGGGCCAAAATGGTGATGAGATAGCGCATGGCAAGAGGTCTGTTCAGTGGGGCAGCCAGACCAGGTCTGGTGAGGTGAAGGGTGTTATTCTGCGTAGCCTTGGCAATCAGTTTAGATGAGAACAATGCTGGATCGAACCTGCATTCTCGCTGAAGAGTCGATTCCAAGACTGAGGACGAAGATCAGAGCTGCGAGTTTCATTCCCCTCGAATGTTACTCCCGTAACTGCCAGACCGGAAGCTGGCTTAGTTTTCCTGTTCAATGATCCCGTGTGCCTTGAGGAGGGGCACAAGGTCGAGGTCGACCCACCGTGTCCCGGCAAGATGGAAGAGCCAGCGCCGGGCTTCTTTACCAACTGGGCCTTTAGCCTTGGCGATTTCAATGAGAGTTCGGACAACTTCGACGTCACGACTCAATGCAAGAGTCTCCACCGCCATAATTCGAGCGTCGTCCGAAAGGCTTTCGGAGAGCGCACGCTTACGGAGATCGAGAATGGCAGTGCTGGGACGGAGGCGCCAAGTGATTTTCGTGAAGGCTTCGGGCCACTCCAGCGCGAGAGAAATACCGGCCAATGTTTTTAACCTCGACCAGATGAGCTCCTCGGCACCTTCAGCCGCGAGGCCGCAGGCTTCGAGATATGCCGGATCGCTTGCGCTGCATCTGCGAAGAAAATAACTCACGGAGGTTGCTTTCTGCTGGGGGTTGGCGTCGCGCAGGGAGAGGACAACCTCCCGCCGAACTGCCGGGCTGGGTTCTTCAGAGTAGAACTTTCTGAGTAATCCTCCGGGAACCAGCTGGGCTCCTGCCCCCAGGAAGTCTTCGCCCGCGCCCCGCAGTGAACGAAAGGCAAGAAGCCGGGTCGAGGCATCCGAGCTTTCAAGCAGGCTTCGGGTAATGCGTTTGCCTTCGGCCCCGAGGTGGGGAAGCACCCAGAGAGCGCGTGCCTGAAGATATCCATCGTAGTGCCCCAGCATCCCTTGGAGGGCAGGGAGCGCCTTTTCCCTTGCAGTCCGCAATGTTTCAACCCCTGAGAACCTCACATTCTGGGCCGGGCTGGAGAGAAGTGCGAGAGCGCGTTTGATAGGATCTGCAGGTAGTGGTTTAGGGGTAGGGCGGAAGTCCTTCGGAGCAATCCGATAGATTGTGCCTGCACTGGGCGAGACCTCTTGTGCGGAGGGGGGATTCTTAAGGGTATCAGCGGTGGCGAGATATAAGGCCCCATCAGGACCCACCAGAATATCAATTGGATGAAACCCATCTGGTGTTCTCGATTTCACGAGGGAGAAACGCTCGAGCTTGAAACTCGACTTTTCCATGACAGGAAAATATCCAAATACTTCACCGCGCTCAGCATCGCAACTTGCGAGAAGCCCCGCATACCTTCTGGGAAGAGAGCCATTTTCATAAAAGCACATTCCACGAGGGGAGCCCCTGTCGTAGGTGTCCCCGGCTGAAAGAGTTCCCGGATCCCACTGTCGCCATTCGGCATCGGAGTCTGGCTGGCCAGGGCGCTGATCTTTTTGCCACGTTCGTCGACCATCTGGAGAACAGAATCCAAGGAAGCTACCCTCCATGAGCCAGGTAACCCGGCAGGACCTGGTGTCACTTTGGTCATTTTGAAACATATCTCCGAAAGAGGTCATCGTCTGTCCCACACTCCGGTTGAAACCATGACCTACAATACGTAATCCGGACCCGTCCGGATTGACGCTGGCGGCGAAACCCCCGACCCAGACTTTCCCGTCCCCGCTGGTCTGGCTGGTCAGGTCACGGGCGTTCTCGGGCTTGTTCGGCTCGTCGCGCAGGGATGGGCTCCTCACGATGAAGTTCACTCCACCCTTGTCCTTAAACTCCGCTCCTGCCTGATCATGGCCAAAGTACCACCTCCCATCCGGGCCTCCGAAGATCGCCGGTACGCTATCAGTATCTCTGCCCCGCTTAAATCCGCTGAGAAGATTCTCGCACTTGTCTATCTCTGGTTCGAAGACGAGGTTCTCGTTTGTGTCGGTGTAAACGGTCAGATGAGGAGGATTGAAGGCCACGACCCTGTTTCCAAAGACGCTGATTTCCAGAGGCCCCTCCAGCGCGCTATCTTCGAGAAAAACATGAGATTTGTCGGCCTTGCCGTCGTGATCCTTGTCTTCCAGGATGACGATGCGAGACCCGTTCGGGTGTGTATCGGTGGCGTGTCGTTCTGCTACCCAGATCCGCCCGGCGTGGTCCGTATCCATACTCAGGGGGCGGGCCAGCATCGGCCCTTCAGCCCAGGTTGTAATCTCGAGATCGCCTGGCAGCAGAATACCCGTGTCTGGGATCGTCTTCGGAGCGGGGGTTGCCTCAGGCTGAATTTCTTTGCCAGCGAGCGCGGGCTCCGGTGAAGCGGCGCTTGGAGAGTTTTTCTTCTGGGGTGCCGGGGCTGGTCGAACCTTCGCTCCGGCACCCTTGTTAAAACCCGCCTCTCGGTCCGTCTGGATCTTGGCGGGAGGAAGTTTCTTCCATGCAGCGGGATCTGGTATTTTGATTCGTTTAACCCGTCCCTTTTTGTCGAGGTTGACATTGAGTTCTTCCTCGGTGGGACTTTTGGATAGCACTCCTCCTTCGGGAACCTTCATGCCTGCCGTCCAGACGATGGCGTTAAGAACGGCCTTGCGGAGCCCGTCCACTGCCCAGCTATGATGGTAATGCCCACCTACGAATCCTACACCGCGCCCTCCTTCCGGGCGCTCGTATCCCCACATCAAGGTCTGCTGCTTTTCTAGTCCCTCTACCCCATTCTTATTCCACATGTTAATATATCGATGCATGTTCTTCCGGGTTGGAACTGCCGTGAAAAGGTCGAGGACTTTTTCGCGGTCCTCCACGAAGCGCATATTGTAATACCACTCATCAAGACAGATTACCTTTTCAGGAACTCCATTGCCAATTTCATGATCCTGGATGATTGAGAGATCTGCAACCCAGTGCGGATTCACTGACCATCCACTTTCCATCGCGCCCCCGATCCATGGGCGATAATATTTCTCACCGATCTCCTTGCTGGGGTGGACCGCGTAGTGCATGAAAACCATACCAACGCCTTTCTTTGCCAGCTCGTTCAAGAATTCCCACTGTCCTCCATGAGCACTCACGTGGTCGGCGTAGATCACAATGGTGTCAGCGCTTTCAACGATCGCCTTATCTTCGTTTGGCCAATTCGCGCGAAGCACAGTTGCCTTCACGTTAAGGCCGCTTTGCTCGTTGAGGGCTTTTGCGAGGAGAGTGCAGCCGGCATAAAATTCGTGTTCACCTGGGCCATGACTTCGATTGCCTGCAATGAAGACAATATGTTTGATGTCCTCAGCCTTCTTGTCAGACATGAGAAGGGGGCAAAGAAGAGCCAGGAGAAGGGGAACAAAGAGAGTAAGACGTTTCATAAGTAAGAGAGCAGAAGAAAACTGGGTTCGCTGTTATTCAGGATTCCGGATCAAGGTTTGTCACGAGAAAGATGCCGTTTAAAGAGGGGAAAGGCACACATCAATTTAAGCCAGTGCTCCCCGGATCACCTTTCCGTGGACATCAGTAAGGCGGAAATGACGCCCCTGATATTTGTAAGTGAGACTTTCATGATCGATGCCCAGAAGATGAAGAATAGTAGCATGGAGGTCGTGAATGTGAACGGGGTTCTCCGCGACATTGTAACTGTAATCGTCAGTAGCCCCGTAGGTGGTCCCGCCCTTGCTCCCCCCGCCCGCCATCCACATCGTGAAACAGCGCCCGTGATGATCCCTCCCGAAGTTGCCGGCGTTGAACCTGCCCTGGCAGTAACTTGTGCGGCCGAATTCACCTCCCCAAATTACTAAAGTGTCCTCCAGCAAGCCGCGATTCTTCAGATCCGTGACTAATGCTGCGGAGGCTCGGTCAGTCTCTCGGCACTGATTCTTGATGCCCCCGGGCAATCCCCCATGCTGGTCCCAGCCCTGATGGTAGAGCTGGATGAATCGAACGTCTTTTTCCGCCAGTCGCCTGGCGAGAAGACAGTTCGCAGCAAAAGATCCCGGCTTTCTTGCGTCTTCGCCGTAGAGCTTGTAGGTGCTCTCCGGTTCATCCGAGAGATCCGTGACCTCAGGGATCGACCGTTGCATGTTGAAGGCCATCTCGTATTGGGCGATCCGGGTTTCGAGGGCAGGGTCTCCTGTTTCCTGAAGCTGAATCTCGTGAAGCTCTCGGAGGTGATCCAGGACCTTCCTGCGGTTTGTGCGGTCGATGCCCTCTGGGCTGTTCAGGTATAGGATCGCATCCTTGTCAGCCCGGAAGCGGACCCCATCATGCTTCCCTGGAAGAAAGCCGCTGCCCCAGAGTCGGGAGACGAGCGGTTGGCCCCCCTTGTTCTTGGTGACCATCACTACGAAGGAGGGCAGGTCGCTGTTCATTGATCCGAGACCAAAGTCCAGCCATGCCCCCATACTCGGGCGTCCGGGAAACTGTGAGCCGGTTTGCATGAAGGTCACCCCGGGGCCATGGTTGATGGCCTCGGTGTGCATGGACTTGAGGAAGCAGATGTCGTCGGCGATGCCCGCAATATGAGGCAGAATATCACTGTTGACCCAGGACCCGGAGTCGCCGTGCTGCTCCATTTTGAAGGGAGTGCCGACCAAGGGCAGGCTGGCCTGGTTTCCGGACATCGCGGTGAGGCGCTGCCCCATACGGATAGAAGCAGGGAGCTCCTTGCCCGAGTCCGCCTTGAGTTGAGGCTTCCAGTCGTAAAGGTCAATCTGAGAGGGTCCGCCTGCCTGAAACAGAAAAATGACTCTCTTCGCCTTTGCAGGGGGCGCTTTGGGCTGGGGCGTTTCTGGGGCCTGCTCTCCGGACACGAGGTCGGCAAGCGCAAGAGATCCCAGACCCATTCCGAATGATTGGAGTGCCTTCCTTCGGCTGAGCCCGATCGGGCTCTCAAAACCGCTGCAGGCGGGGGAGTGAATCGTTTTCATCGTTTGGAAACTGCCTCATCGAGGTTCATGATTGTATTGATCAGGATAGCTGCGGCCGCGACCTCGTGCGGAGGTAAGTCCTTCGCTTCAGGAGAAGCGCCAATTCCAAGAAGCCCCTTGGCCTGTGCGGGGTTAGCTTTGTAGTGGGCAAGCTGTTGCGCGTGGAGTTTGAGGAGAACCTCGCGTTCCCTGTTCCCGGGAAAGCGACTCGTAAAGGATTGGAACGCCTCCTCAACAAGAGAGGCAGGTGAGCCCTGGTGCGTTGCAAGAAGCTTGGCTGCCATTACGCGGGCCGCTTCCATGAATTGTGGGCCGTTCAGGAGGACGAAAGCCTGCAGCGGAGAGGAGGTGACTTCGCGCCGGACCCGGCAGACATCCCGCTTGGAGGCGTTGAGCGTCATCATCACAGGCGCGGGCCCGGTTCGTTTCCACCAAGTGTAAACGCTGCGCCGGTAGAGGTCGCTACCCTTCCCAGGATTTGATGGTTTGAATGAGACGGCTACTTCGTAGGGTTTTACCGAGGGCCCGCCGGACTTTTCGACCAGCAGGCCACTCAGGGCGAGAACATTGTCCCTGATCATCTCGGCAGAAAGGCGCTCTGTGGTTCCCCGCCCGAGGTAGATATTTTCGGGGTCCTTCTCCCGGCTTTCTGCGAGGGCGATGGAGCTCTGGCGATAGGTGGCGGAGAGGACGATTCGCTTGATGAGATGGTGAAGATTCCATCCACTCTGGATGAAGTCGCGTGCCAGCCAGTCCAGTAATTCGGGGTGGCTTGGAGGTTTCCCCTGGCTGCCAAAATCTTCAGGAGTGCGCACCAGTCCATTCCCAAAAAACAGCTGCCAGTAGCGATTGACGGTGACCCGTGCGGTAAGGGGGTGATCTGCAGACGTGAGCCAGCGTGCAAGTCCGAGGCGATTGCGTGGCTGGTCTTTTGGAAAAGGCGGCAGGGCCTTGGGAGTGTCAAAGTCAACGGGTTCACCCCGTGCATGATAAAGGCCCCGGTCAAGAATGTAGGACTGACGAGGTTTTTCGAGCTGCCTCATCACCATGATTTCGCGGATGGGCTCAATGAGACTTCGCTTGGCATCACGTGCGCGCTGGAGATCTTGAAGCGCCTTTATGTGGGGGGGATGCGTGGTTGAGAGAAAATAGCTTCGAAGCTCTGCCCTTAACTGCGGATTGAGCGATGCGAGCGGAGTCGCCAGAGCCCGCGTGAGGCTCTCTCCATCGTGGAGGTGTGCAACCTCGATGGAAGTAAGCTCCCGCTTGAAGACATGAAGCTCATCAACCTTGCCCTGCTTGAATCCGACGTCGCGAAAGCGCTCCCCAAGGCGGAGGTCTGGGTCACCTCCTCCCTCGATGTTCTTGGTCAGCTTGTCACGGACGATTGTTGAAGGCATGGGCTTCCCATTCAACCAGAGCCGGAGGCCTCTGGCGGAACTCGACCCGTCGTAGGTGACGGTGACATGGTGCCACGCATTAGGAGGCAGAGGGTTTTTGGCGGTCACCCGGATCGAGTTGCCGGGATCGAAGTGAATGAGTGCCGCACTCGGTTTTCCATCAAGAAGAAGGAGTTCGTAGCCCCGGCTTCCAGCATCGGTCCAGGCCTTGGACCGGCGCCAGATGACCGAGCGCTCAAATTTCTTCGGAGTATTAACCCACATGCCGATAGAGAAGGCCTGGGTCCGGCGAAAGGCTCCGGCTCCCTGAACATGAACTGCGTCGTCTCCGGTAAGTTGCAGCCCCTGGCCGTGAACGCCTTCCACCGACTTGTTGTTGCCACTTGTTTTGGTGGGCTTGTCCTTACGAGCACGGTCAGGAAGATTTCCTCCCTGGCGTTCATCGAAGGAGACATGGGCTTCAAGTCCTGCCCACTGAAACTCCGAGGGACGATTTGCCAGCCACTCGGAGAAAGCGTTTTCGCCCTTGGCACTCTCGGCAGAGACAGCCCGGAGCGATGCCTCTATCGCGGCGTCTTTTTCTGCGATCTGCCTGTCCTGCTCGTCGGAAGTGAGGAGCATGGTCGGGGTTGGGATTGATGGAGTGAAGTAGGAATAGAGGCCTGCTTCATCGATGTTGGCGAAGAAGGAGCTCAGGCTGTAGTAGTCCTTCATCGTAATGGGATCATACTTATGATCGTGACACCTCGAGCATTCCAGAGTGAGTCCTAGAAAAGCGGTCCCGAAGGTGTGGAGCCGGTCGACAACATACTCGACTCGGAACTCCTCGGGGACACTCCCTCCCTCGACCTTCTGTGGGTGGAGCCGATTGAATGTCGTAGCTTGGATCTGTTCCTTGGTGGCGTTGGGGAGCAGGTCGCCGGCTATTTGCTCCGTGATGAACTGATCGTAGGGCATGTTTTTCCTGAAGGCATTGATTACCCAGTCTCGCCACGGCCAGACGAAGCGATCTCTATCAACCTGGTATCCATAAGTGTCCGAGTAGCGGGCAACATCCAGCCATTCACTCGTCATGCGCTCAGCGTAGGCTCCGGAACCAAGGAGCCGGCTGACAACTTTCTCATAAGATGTTGGGGACTCATCAGAGAGGAAGGCATCGAGCTCGTCCAGAGTCGGGGGGAGTCCTGTGATGTCGAATGTTACCCGGCGCAGCCAGCTTCTCCGGGAGGTTTCTGGATTGGGCTTGAGACCCGCCCGTTGAAGTTCATCTGCGATAAAAGCGTCGACCGGGGTGCGCCCCCATTTCAGAGACTCTGGGTCTGGGGTCTGAAGTTTGGCAGGAATGCTCTTGAAGGACCAATGAGTGTCATAGGTCGCTCCTTCCTTGATCCAGCGATCAAGAAGGGCCTTCTCCTTTTCGTTGAGACGGAGCTTGGATTCAGGAGGGGGCATGACGTCCTCGCTATCTGTGCTCCAGATCCGGTGGTGCATCTCGCTCTCCTCGAGGTCCCCTGCCTTGATGCCAACGTAGCCTCCGAGGTCTTTCAGTGCGTTGTCGCGAGAATCGAGCCTGAAATCCGACTTCTGGTTGCTCGCATCCGGGCCATGACACTTAAAGCAGCGGTCCGAGAGAATGGGGCGAATATCCCGATTAAAATCAATCTCCTCCAAGGCCGTTGCCGGGATGGCTATTGCGGAGAGAAGAATGGGTAAAATCCTCATTAGCGAAAAATGGGTAATACACATCCCGCAAGGATGCCACCCCAAAGCGGAAGTGGAGAAAGGCTTCCTCAGCCGGTGAGCGATGTGCTGGCGGCGGAAGAGGGGCTCAGCTCCCCAGGTTCGTGATCTTCAGGGCTTCTCAGGGTGTCGTGATGGCTCGGATCCGGAAGTAAAGGTCCATGGCGGGGTCGACGGATTCGCTGCCCCTGTATGTCACGGTCGTTGTTCCGTCGCCATTGGGGTTGTTGGAGATTTGAATGAGAGTATCGCCAGCTTCATTCCAGCTCTCCAGACCGGAGGATCTTTCGATCTGGGCACGAAATTCACCTGCGCCATCCCGGACAGAGTGTGAAAGCTCGACGTAGGTCTGACCTGCCAACTCTACGAGGGAAACTTCGAGCGTTGCACGAGATGAATTGGCACGAGGATCCGAGCCGAGGAGATACTCGAGGGCGTTAGGCAGGCCGTCATTGTCGGCGTCAGCCAGCTCACCGGACAGGGGCAGATCGTTAAGTTCTTCCCCACTGAAGAACTGGGTCCGCCAGTCGCTTGGAGGAGGAGTGTCTGCTAGACCCGGGGACCCGCCGGGGTTAGCGGAGTCTCTCCAGTGAAGAGGCTCACCTCCATATCCTCCTGTTTCGGATCGTTCCAGTGAGTAGCCCTGACCGTCAGCAGCGAGGGGCCAGGGGGCGTCATCTGAATAGATCACCGTATCGGCTGCCACCAGCAGTTCGGGGCCGTCAGGAATCCCGCTTTGCTCTGGGAGAAGGATGCGCACACGCTCGCCTCCGTTGTCGAGTCTGCCTGGGTAGGGGCCATAGATCTCGACGGTGGCGGGAACATTATAGGTGCTCCGGAAAGTGGAGGGGTCGAGTTCACTCACAATGAGAATCTCTCCAGGGAGAAGATCTGGTGCATCCACTCCGAAGATGTAGCCGACCCCGCTAATTTCTGAGCCCGCAAGAGAAACAGGTTGGGCAGAGATATTCTGAATCTCGATGAATTCAGCCTCGAAGGCCGAAGGGTGATACATCAATTCAGTGATGACGAGAGGGCCGGCAAGGGGATTGGAATTGGGCCCATCAGGGGTCGATGAGATCAGGGGTGCTACCTGAACTTCGCCCGTGGAAATCTCGTGACGCCCAAACGGGGTCCCCGCGGAGGAATCATCGAAATTGAAGCCAGCAACGTAATCGAGTCGGGCTCCAGATGGGTCTACGGCGATGAGAAATACCTCTTCTCCGAAAGAATCCAGGGCGAAGCTGGGATCAACCCCGGGAGTGGGATTAAATTCGAGTTCCGTAAAGCTGGTAAAACCGTTGCCGGGAACAATTGCTCCAGGGGGGATTTGAAACTTTCTGGGCTGGCCGAGGTCGTCGGTCAGGAACCACCCTTCGATTGAGAGGTCTGCATCTTCCGGGTTGTAGAGTTCGATCCTGTCGACCTCTGGGGTAACCGAATTAGCAAGAATCTCGTTTACGAAAACATCCGGAAGCTCTGTCACGTCCGGCTCTAGCGTCCCTGGGGAGCCGAGGAGACTGCGACTGGCGGACCAGTTTTGTCCATCCGCGGGATTGCCAGAATTGTAGACCAGAGAATATCCGCCACCAGCTCTACGGGGCCAGGAGCTGTCGGATCCGTAGGAAAAATCCTGGATGGTATCACCGTCCCGGCTCTGGAGAGTCAGTTGCTCACCGTCATTATCGAGTAAGAGATCAAACTCCCCTGCAACAAGGATGTCCCTGCCGAAACCATAGACGCTCCGGAAGGCGGCCAAATCCTTCACCACCACGGCCCGCTCCCCAGGATTCAGGGTCAACCCCGGAAAGATAAAATCAATTCCTTCCGTGAAACGTAAACCACTGAGCGAAACCGGCCCAGACGCAGTGCTGAGAACTTCAATCCACTCGAAGGCACTGTTTTCCGTCACTGCATTTCCCAGATCGTAAGGGTCATGCATGATCTCCGAAATGATGATATCGGATGTGCCCGCTGGCTCCTCATTGACAAGATATTCCCTCTCAAGTGGGGCGCTCCAGCCAGTGCCTACCGGTGTCCGTCCCGAGCTTGTGGAATTTCCCCCGGCTGGGTCGTAGACCCTCGCGACGAGTCGGGTGGTGGCTTGCAGGGTGATCGGGCCCGTATACTCAATTCCCGCGACACCGCCGCCACCACCTTCATCGAACCCGGCTACCAGCCGTGCCTGATTGAGGAAGTCGCTGCTCCCGGTGCTCTCGTTAAGGGCATGAATGGCGAGAATATTCTGCCCGTTCCGTAGTGACCCGAGGGCGGCACTGACATTGAAGCTCTCGAAGTTGGTTGCTGACCCGTCATCATTGGTCTGGGTGGCCGAGGAGAGGTGGGTGGGGTTAGCCGGGGCGTTGGCGGAAGTGATCTCAGTTCCGTTGAGATAGGCAACGAAGCCGTCATCGTAGCGCATCTGGAGGGTCATGAAGTTCCATGCTTCAAGGTCATTCCCCGCAACGTTGAAAGGAATGCGGATGTAGCAGCTGGTGCTGTTCGACATGGCGCTGTCGACGTCGATATTGATATACGGTTCGTATCCGCTACTCCTTTCGTATCCGACCCCATTGGTTCCTGCCCGCCATCCGTTGGCGTTGAAAGGCTCGCTTCCGCCTCGCCATGCGGTTCCGATATTGCTGGCGGGGGCAAGGACCTGGACTGCCTGGGACTCGTCGAGAATGGTAGTCCCCTCGAGGGCCTCTCCGGTGGTCGAGGGCCTTGGATCCCGGCCATCCAGAGTGTAATAGATTTTCTGTCCTCCTCTGAGGGAGGCGGCGAGGGAAATAGTCGTGCCGGCTGGATAAGTACCACTTGCGCGGCTGGAAGATGGACGAGGTGCGAACTGCCCGTCCATCCAGCTTAATCTTGTCGCGAGCCAATTCTTGAGGTGATTGACCTCCCCGTTGTATCCACCGAATCTTGGCTGGTCCGACCAGCGTTGGAAGTTGCGGGCCTGGGCCTCGTTGAGGGTCGCGGCCATCTGGTCAATAATGGCGTGGACATTGGCAGTGGCGAAGGGCCCGTTTCTCAGCTCAAAATAACGGTCGATATACTTCTGCCAGAAGTTCTCGTCCGTAAAGAGGCGGTTCCACCAGGGAAAGGTGAAGTAATTCGTTCCTCCGGACCAGGAGGAGGGATTGTCGTCCCGGCTATCTGTCGAATCCATCGACCGGTCGAAGTCCCAGATCGGACCATACTCGATCTTTCCTCCCCGTTTTTTGTGGAAGTAGGTGCTCAGGCGGAGCGCATCTGCATTCAAGGTAAGAACATTGAGGAGGTGATGATCGATCCAGGAATCGACGTCAATATAGCGGGCATACCCGGTGACAGGGTCAGCGTAGTCCGGCGCTTCGAGGGCGGCATTCATGGCGTTAATGTAGTCCCGAATCCACGAGGCCTGTGAGCTCGTGACCTCGTCCTCTTTCGGGTAGACCCAGCCAAGGGTGCGGCCCCCTGCACTAAGGCCAGAGTCTCCCGGATCCAGCCGGTCGATCTTCAGCATATATCCCCCCGCGATACCCGGCTCGCTGTTAACGCTGGCCGGGAGGCGCTCCACGGCAACCCGCTCAGGATCCCGTGATATTTTTTCCATGAAGGTGTAGATGCCATCATAGTCGTTACTGAAGGAGAGATTCCCTCCATTATCATTTTTGAACAGTTCGACGTAGCGTGTACGAACAGCGTAACGACCAAGCTGGTTGCTCAGCTCATAGGGGAGCCCATTCCGCATAAGGGAGCGGTCGAAGGTGGAGCGGGCATTGAGAATCCAGTCAGATTCTTCGGGGAACCCGAGAGGCGAAATATCCTTGTTTCGGTTCGCTTCATTCCAAGCCTCGATGCTGTAGGCTTTTTTGGGAAACCCGGAGGAGGACGAGCCGCGGATCTTCCACCCTCCTCTAGTTCCTAGGGAATAGGGGCCGTTCAGGGTTGTTCTTCCGTTGCGGGGATCTGGTTCGAAGAAGGCGAAAAAGGTGAAGGCTTTCCCATTGGCAGCACTGGTCCCACCAGAAAAACGCTCCATCACTACTACCGGTATATTAGAGCTGAAGCTCCGGGCGTCGCTGCTGAGTTCAATGTAACCGTTCTCAGCGACTCGTCCCGGGGCCTTGCCGGCCTCGAAGGAGCGGGCTCGCAAGAGGGTGGACGAGGAGATGCTTATGGGCGAGGTGTAGAGTGAAGAGGAGGTGGTCGGGATATTACCGTTGGTCGTGTAGCGAATCTGGGCGGCAGGGGAACTTGTGCTCAGGGCGACGGAGAGAGACCCGGTGAATCCACGCCCAGAGAGACTGAATTCCACGGGGCCGGCGGGAAGCCCCTGATCTGTGCCATTGTTCTGTCCGGGGGAGGCCTGCTGAAAATAGCCCGCCTCTCCCAAGTCTGGGTCGCTGACAACATCTGCGTCAAGGCGTGGCAGACAAAGAAGATCAGAGCTGGTCGTGCTTATGTTGAGAAGATGGACTGCCAGGACATTATTGGCCTCCAGGAGGTCAGCATACTGAGTGATATCAGTGTCCTCGAAGGTTACGGCTTCACTGTCCGAGTGGTCGTCTCCCGCAGTGGAATTCCATGTTGGAGCTCCGGCAGGGCGGTTCGAGGAGGCGACTTCTGTGCCGTTCAGATATGCGATGAACCCGTCATCATATTTCATGCGCAGGGTGAGAGCGGATAATCCTTCCGGGGTTGCGAGCGAGAACGGGATCCGGATGTAAACGGAAGCGTTCGTGCCGTAGGTCAGATCCTCGACATCCCCCTGACTTCCAAAGAGGTTCTCGTATCCACCACTGCGCTCGTATCCGATCCCGGTGGTGGCATTTGTCCATGCGTTGTCCTCAAAGTTGAGATTGCGCCATGAATTTCCAATGTTGCCAGTCGGAACCAGAATGCGACAGGCGCTGTTCTCGGGCAGAAGGATTTCGGTAGAGGAAGTGCCGGTCTGGGCCAGCCCGTACGAAAAATTCTCAAATTGCTCCGGGTAATCCGCATACTCCTGAGTGACGACCTGCCCATCCGGGTTCACGAGAGCGAGATATCCCCCTGCAGATCTGCCAAGGCGAAAGTTGGTGTGGAGTTCCCCCACTCTACGATCCTTGCCAGAAGCAAAAATAAGAACGGTTCCTCCGACCGGAAGAACCGTCGGAGAGGGGATCTCCCATCGCGTCTGTTCAGCCGGATCATTGGTCAGGAAGTAGCCCCCGAGGTCCTGAGTATTCGGCCCGGGATTAAAGAGTTCAATCCAGTCGCTCGAGTCTCCATCTTCATCGTAGAGCGCAGATTTGTTGTCTGCCATGAACTCGCTGATCAGTGGGGTGGCATTGAGAGAAAACAGGGGTGCTAGCGCCAGAGCGCAAAGGGTTTTTAGGGGTCGCATAAGCCGAAGGGGCTGAGGGGGGAGGTGATACTATACCTGATCCCACTATGTCTTCAACCTATAGCAGGCAGGCAATCCGGCCGCCCGAAGCGGGATCAGGGGGTCCATTACCCCATCGGGGGCAGAGGTGCTTAAATGTGCCCTGCCTTGTGGGAGCCCGCAATTCTCAGAGCTTCGGGGGAGACCATATCGGGATCCCTCCCTGTTCCAGTTGCTGTTTGTACCAGATATGGAAGGGGCGGGTTTTGGACATGGGAGCCTTCTCGTTGACCATCAGGGGACGTGCCTCTTTCCAAAACTCGTCGTAGGCAGTGCGCATTCGTTCAATCACCTTGGGGTGCTGGGCTGCTACATCGTTCTGCTGGGCTGGGTCTGCAAGCAGGTCAAAGAGCTGGTTGCCCACCAGACGAAACCGGGCGTTACGCACTGCGAAGTTGTTCCACTGGTGCTTGTCGGGCTCAGATCCGGTTGGCCAGCGGGCCTTCTGGGAAAAGAGGTAGCGATCTGTGAGCTTGATCTTCTGGCCGAGGAGAAGGGGAAGGAAGCTACGACCTTCAACCTGATCCTTGGGGAGTGAGGCACCTGCAACCGCTGCAAGGGTGGGCAGGATATCAATATGCGCAGAAAGCTCGTTGACGTCACGGGGCGCGTATTTTCCATCCCAGCGGACGAAGAACGGAACACGGACGCCCCCCTCGTCCACCGAACCCTTGAGTCCCTTCTGGCCCGCATTGAAGAAAGGGTACCCCTTGGCGAGGTCCTTACCGGGTCGCCCCCCTCCGCCACCAGTCATACCATTGTCCGACATGAAGATGACGATGGTGTTTTCGTAGAGGTTCCATTTTTCCAGCATGGTGTTGAGTCGCCCCATATTCTCGTCGATGTTCTCAATCATGCCGTAGAAGCCAGCTTGCCTCGTCCCGAAGCCGAGGTCCGTAAAGCGCTTGGTGTTGGAGGGTGGAGCGATAAATGGGCCGTGTGGAGCGTTGGTGGTAATGTAGGCGAAGAAAGGAGCCTCCTTGTCCTTCACGGATTTGATCCATCCGAGGGCAGCGGTGAAGAAGATGTCGGTGCAGTAACCCTTGGTCTTCACGAACGATCCATTATGGCGAACCACGGGATCAAAATACTTGTTACCCGGGGCATCCGCACAGGAACAGTTGTAGGCTTGCCCGATACCTCCGGCACCGTGGATGAAGGCCTCGTCAAAGCCGCGCTTATGGGGCTGATAAGGGTCTTCGTCCCCGAGGTGCCACTTTCCGAAAATTCCGGAAGTATAGCCGGCGCCCTTGAGGACCTGAGGCAGGATGGTGGCCTCCAGCGTCATGCGCTCGCGCTCGAGGATGGTATGAGAGACCCCGTTCTTCAGGGGGTGGCGGCCAGTCATGATTGCGGCCCGGGTGGGGGAGCAGGTAGGACTGACAAGGAAGCGAGTGAACCTCGCGCTCTTGTCGTAAAGAGCATCGAGGTTGGGGGTTTGGATCCACGGGTGTCCGTGGCGGCCAACTGGGCCGTATCCCTGGTCATCGGTAATGACCAGAATGACATTGGGCGCCTTGGCGATGGCAGGGGCAGAAAGACAGCAGAGGAGGCAGAGGAGGCAGAG
>DFWB01000049.1:0-2660 GCA_002380675.1 Akkermansiaceae bacterium UBA4145 | reverse complement strand
GAGGCAGAGGAGGCAGAGGAGGCGTTTCATTAGATTCAAGTTACGAGTAGGGGTGGAAGGACTTGTTCTCCAAGGAGAAAAAGCCTGCCGTGGCCTTGGGAATGTTATTTGGCATTACGGATACGGGTGAGTTCCGCCTCCAGGTCGGCAGCAATGGAGGCCTTGCTCTCGATTAGATTGGTGGCTTCTTCGGGGTCTTCTGCGAGATTGTAGAGGTGGTAGGGCTTCTGGAAGGGCTTGCCTCTTGGGCCCTGCCTGCCGCCTGACCCATTGCCGGCGACCAGTTTCCATGGGCCTCTCCGGATCGCAAAGATGCCGGATGCGGAGTGGTTGATCACACCTGGCCTAGGTTTCGTTTCTGCCTTTCCCCGGGCGGCCGGCAAAAACGAAAAGCTGTCCTGAGCGGATCCTGCGGGGACGGGTTGCCCTACGGCTTCAGCGATCGTGGCAAAGATATCGGTATGGCACGTGACCCTTGGAACCTGCGTGCCCGCCTCGATTCCGCCCTTCTTCCAGCGGATAAAGAAAGGGACCCGGTGTCCTCCCTCCCAGACGTCGGCCTTGGTTCCGCGCCAGTGAAGGTTGGCAGAATGGTCTGCGGGGCGGTAGCCCTGATCCTTGTCGTTGTTAAGGTGATGATTCTGGCCGTCCTTGCGCCGATACATGAACGACCCGTTGTCACTGGTGTAGATCACCATGGTGTTCTCTTCCTGTCCGGAGTCTGCAATGGCTTCCAGCACGACTCCAACAGTGTAATCGACCTGATAGATAAAGTCCCCGTAGGGTCCGAGCTTAGTCTTTCCCACAAAGCGTTCATGGGGCCACACCGGCTTGTGGGGGCCGGTCAGAGGAAGGTAGAGAAAGTAGGGCTTGTGGGCGGCTGGATCTTGTTTCCGGGTGGTCGCCTTTTTGATGAAGGTGGCAGCTTCCGTAGCGAGGTCGTCGAGGACGTCACCGGGGTCGAAGTTGGGGTCTCGGGGGCCCGCGCGAACATACTTGGGGAAGCCAATGGCTTTCTGGGTAGTGGTGCACTTGGCCACGGCTTGGTGGTCGCGCAGGTAAACGTAGGGAACCATATCGAGAGAGGCGGCGATACCGAACCACTGCTCAAAGCCCTTTTCGATTGGGCCATTGGTGAAGGGCTCGTCGAAGATGACCTTGCCCTGTGTATTACGGGCCCACTCGATGCCAAGATGCCATTTTCCAACCATGGCAGTCTGGTATCCGTGATCCTTAAGGTAGCTGGCGATGGTTGGGCGGTCGTCTTCGATGAGCGGTTTATCGCGTGGAGGAAACAACACCCCGCTCTTCAGGCGCGAGCGCCAGCAGTATCGACCGGTCAGCAGGCCATAGCGGGTAGGAGTACAAACCGCGGAGCCGCTGTGAGCATCGAGAAAGGTTGCTCCGGAACGAGCAAGACCATCCAGATGGGGCGTAGGAATCTTGGATTGCGGGTTGAGAACGCCCACGTCGCCATAGCCCATGTCATCAGCCAAGATGACTACAATGTTAGGCTTAGTGGATGCAGAGACAGGAAGGAGAGCGAATATGAGGGCCAGCAGGGTTAACGACTTCATGGTTCAGGCTTCCACCTCAACGAACTGTTACTGATTCCAAAAGAAGAATCTCGGTATTCTTCTCCGGCGGTTATTCCAACGGCTTGTGGCCGCTGTATGCTTCCACTGTCCGCAAGAAGGGATTCAGGATGCCTTCTTGCCGGAGTTTTTTCCCGGGGCCTTATTTTTCTGTTTCCCCTTGCGCCGTTTGGCACGGCGCTGTGCTGATTCCTTTTCCACTTTTTCCATGTAAGAGGCGAGAGCTCCGGGATCGCCTCGATTGAGAAAAGCTGGGAGAGCGTGGTCGTTGCTCTCCTCCATGAACGTACGGAGGCGGGCCTGCAGGCGACTCTTAACGGCCTGATGTGCCGGGTCATCGGCGAGATTTATCAGGCAGTCAGGATCGTTCTCAATATCGTATAGCTCTTCCACCGTCCGGTGATCCATGGTCGCAAGACGGGCGGCGATTTTCTTGTCGGAAGGCGCCATCTTTTTCATCAGGCGATAGGTGGCGGTTCCGTTGGTCGCAGTCTTGAAAATATTGGTGCCGTCTGACCAGGGATTGAAAAGGTAGAGGTGGGTCCTGGTTTGGAGGCCGCGGATGGGATGGCGGTTTCCTCCAGCGTTCTCGTTATAGACCTTGAAAACGGCGTCGCGGCCTTGCTGCTTCTGGCCCTTGATGACGGGGACGAAGGAGGCTCCGTCGAGGCCGGCGGGACTCTCTATCCCTGCCATCTGCAGCATGGTAGGAAGCATGTCGACCGCAGAGATCATGTCGCGATTATTGACGGAGCCCGCTTTGGTCACGCCCGGCCAGCGGATGATCCATGGAGTCCAAGTGCTATGGTGGTAGAGTTGGGTCTTGGCAAATGGCAGGGGCATGCCGTGATCGCTGAGGAACATCACGATGGTGTCATCGGCATGGCCAGATTTATCGAGGGCCTGCAGGATGGCGCCGACCGCGTCATCCGCCCGTCGAACGGAGCTATAGTAGAGGGCGAGTTCCTTGCGGACATCGGGATGATCAAAGAGGAATCCAGGGATTGGAACCTCCTCAGGTTGGAACACACGGGAGACCTTGTGCGGGTCATTGGGTTTCCAGAA
>DFWB01000035.1 GCA_002380675.1 Akkermansiaceae bacterium UBA4145 | reverse complement strand
TCGCGTCAGGGAGTCGATCGATCTTATCACATGGGACGATGCTGCCTGCAGCCTTGTTGATGGGGTCATCAATCCAGATGGAACCTTCACAGGAACAGGTGGAGAGGTGATTTGTGGTGTGCCCTGCGAGGTGATTGATCCCCGCCGCTTCTTTATGGTGATAGAGAATCCCTGAGATAAGAGACGCCACGGATTCTCGCCTCCAGAAGAGGCCGGGGTCTGCGTTGGTTTGCTGAGGTCCGCTTTATGAGGTTAGCTGCCGTTCGAGATATTCGGCGACCCGGTCAAAAGGGTCGAAGCCCATGGCTAATCCTACGGAACGTCGTAAGTTGGAATTGGCATTGATATCGTAGAAGACCCGTCGTCCGTTGCTTGTGATCAGGTATTCGAGGGCTCCAACATCAAACCCCGTTGCCTTGAAGAGGCGGCTGGCCTCTTCCACCACGTCATCCGGGACTTCAGGATAGGGTAGAAATTGGGGGTCGCTTGCTGGCGTGGTGCCGGGCACGGCACAGGTCCCTGCCTCGTCACCTTCCGGGTTACAGTCTATGGACGGACAAAGGTTAAAGCCCGACACCCCGACCACTCGCATGGCGTAGAGGAGTTCTCCACCAAGAAATTCCAACCGCACAATGCCTTGTGTGCCAGGGTCATGGTCGAGCTTCTCCTGAAGCAGTAGAACCGGATCTGGCTGCCAAAATGACGGTTCTTTCTCGAGCAGACTAGTTAGTTCATTCAGGTTGCTCACCTCCGCCATTCTGGCCCCACTGCCTCCCTGATTGGGCTTAAGAATCGCAGGGAAGGTGAGGGTCGTTTCGTGATCTCGCAATGCTTCCACGTTGTTGAAGGCGACCGTCCACGGATAATCCATGCCGAGGTCACGCATCAGGCGGATCTGAGCTATTTTGTCGAGTTCCAGTCGAAAGGTGGAGGCCCCGTTGAGCACTCTTGCACCGGTAGATTCGAGGTGATCAAGCAGAGCGAGCGCAAACGGTACCGCACGTCCATTGCCGCGAACATACGCGCTGGGGCTCACTTGGTTGAAAATTGTCGAAGCCTGAAGGTCTGCTGTCAGGTCGAAGGCTGCAGACTTCACGTCATAGGCGATGTAGTCGACGCCGCGTTTGTCGAGGGCGTCGAAAAGTGGTTGCTGCCAGGTGGGATGTTCATAGACAACGGCAAGGGCGGGGGTAGGCATGTTTCTCACGAGAGCTTTGTGTGAAAGAGATGAGGCAAATCCGGTAAAATTCCAAATAGAAGAAACGGAATTTCTCGTTGCATGACCTCCGGCCGTATTTAGCTGCCGTTCTTGTTTCAACGCGATCACACTCTCGAGTGGCGCACGCGCTGTGGATGGGGTGCTTTGGGGTGTCCAATTCCATGGCCATGTCTGTTTCCGCCCAGTAATTTTCCTGTGTTCCCCGGATCGAATTCTGCTAACATAATTCTGTTTTCGGTTCCTCGCCCTTCCGGTGACATGGTCCCGGTTAGTCCCCGGGGCCGCTTTGGTTTAAAGGATATCGTGGTTTTTTCGTCAGGAGTGAGCCCATGCTTGTCCCCTGAGCCTCGGGGAGGTATGTATGAGAGGTCGTGATCTCGAAGCTACTGAAAGCCCTTTTCGCCCTCGGACTCCTGATGGCTTCGCCAGCTTCAGCCCGGCTCTATATTACGGAGTTCATGGCGGACAATAGGAGAACCATCGAAGATGAGGATGGTGATGCCTCCGATTGGATAGAGATCTTTAACTCCGGTGATACTTCCGTGAATCTTGATGGCTACTTTCTCACTGACGCAGCGGATACACTCACAATGTGGAGGTTCCCTTCAGTTGAGATTGCTGAAAACGGATTTCTGCTGGTGTTTGCCTCCGGAAAGGACCGTCGTAATCGCGGGTCTGAGCTTCATACGAATTTCAAGATATCCAGCGAAGGGGAATATCTGGCCCTCATCAACCCGGATGGCACTTCCGTAGTTGCGGATTTTGGCACCGAGGAAAACCCGATCCCTGAGCAGTTTGAGGATGCTTCCTATGGTCTGATGCAGGGAGGTGGCTTGACACCCACAATGTTCGTCGGTCCGACGCAACAGGTCAGGCTCATCATTCCAGCAGATGACTCGTTGGGCGGCGACTGGACCGAGCAGGAATTTGATGACTCCGGGTGGCAATCTGCCCAAATGGGGATCGGCTACGACGAGAACGATACTTACTCTCAGGAGTTTGGTGCAAATGGCGACCTCGGTAATGATTTCAACGGAGTTAATACTTCTGTTTATATCCGCATTCCTTTCGAGGTTAGTGATCCGTCAACCATCACCAGCCTGACCCTTCGGATGAAATACGATGACGGGTTCGTTGCCTACCTCAATGACACTCTGGTTGCGGACGCAAACGCACCTGGCGGATTAACGTGGAATTCCGAGGCAACCGGCAATCACTCGGATGGGGAGGCGGTAACCTTCCTTGAATGGGACATTACTTCGTTCGTGAACAGATTGAGGCCTGGTACGAATGTTCTCGCCATTCACGGGCTGAATGACGGCATCACCAGTTCGGACATGCTGATCACCGCAGAGCTGACAGGAACCCGAATCACGGATCCGTCGCTCGGAGATCCAGGTTATCTGGCCTCGGCCTCGCCGCGGACCTTCAATGGAGATACGTTTGACGGGTTTG
>DFWB01000032.1 GCA_002380675.1 Akkermansiaceae bacterium UBA4145 | reverse complement strand
ACCCTTGGAGGCATGCTCGGAATATTCCGCGAGTCCGGGAGCGCTTTCGATGTCTCCGAGGTCGAGGTCGCTTTTTGGGGGAGGGGGCGGCGGTTCCGGGGTTGGCATTTCCGCCTCTGGTGCTGGTCCAGATGCTACCTTAGGCTTTACCGGGTCCGTCATGAACTCGGGGAGTGGTTTGACTGTTCCAGCAGGAGAGAGAAAGTCCATGTTCCTTGTGCGGAGCCACCAGCACAGGGCTGCCGACACGACAACTGATCCAATAACTACAGGAACAGGAATCCGCATGGTTGCGGAGAGTCTCCGTTCCTAGTCAGGAATTCAAGCCTTGTGGGGAGCGAGAAGGTTGAATTGTGTCCGGCAGGCCGGCGGTGCGGCGATGGAGAAGTGCTATCGCCTCTCTGCGCTCTTTACCTGAAGAGCGCGTTTGCCGACCCGGTCACGCAGGTAGTGAAGCTTCGCCCGGCGGACCTTGCCGCGGGTCGTGACCTCAACCTTCGAGACCCGGGGGGAATGCAGCTGGAACACTCGTTCCACTCCTTCTCCGTAGGAAATCTTCCTTACGGTAAAGGCGGAATTGACCGAACTCCCACGCCTAGCAATGACTACGCCTGCAAAAATCTGGACCCTTTCCTTGCCCCCTTCACGAACGAGCGTGTGGACCTTGACGGTGTCTCCAACGTTGAAATCAGAGATTTCCTCCTTGAGTTGCTCCTGCTCGATTTTCCTGATGATGTCCATGGATTGTATTGGGGAGGGAGGATGAGTTCGTAGAGCATCGGTTCAAACAGTGCTCTGGGGGGGCGGGAGGGCTACACGATGCCCCTGGCAGATGCAATCGTTTTTTGCATCTCTGATCCTAGTTTTACTGGGGATAGAGGATTCTACCGCAATTCTCGCAATTCACCAGTTCCTTGCCGGCTTGCACGCGGACCATGGTTGCCGGAGTGGCCTTGACGTGACAGCCGAGACATTGCCGCTCGCGTGTTATCTGCACCACTACTGGCGATCCTAACTTATCCAAGAGGCGTTCGTAGATAGAGATCGTGTCCTCTTCAATGCCAACAAGTAGCTGTTTCCGCTCTCCTTCGAGAGATTCTGCCTCCCGGGAGAACTGATCCGCCCGTTTTTGGAGCATCTCCACCTCTTCATCTACCCCCCCTTTTGTCCTCGCGTAAGCTGTTTCCGCCTCCGCCAATAACGTTTTCAGCCCGTCGCTCTTTTCCATGAGCTCCAGTTCACGGGTCTCGAGTCCATCTATGTCTTGGGCGTAATGGGTGACTTTGACCCCCAGAGCCTGATATTCCTCATTCTTTTTGGTCTCAAACTGCTGCGTTTTAAGCCGAGAGATGGATTCTTTGCGGGTTCCGATGTCAAGTTCGACACCCTTGATGGCAACCTCATTCTCCTGAAGAGAGGCCTTCGCGTCGTCCACAGCGGCCTGATGCGCCGCCAGCCGCTTTCCGGCCAGTTCCTGCTCCATAGGGATGCGTTGCAGTTCCTTACGGAGTTCTTGGAGGCGGAGGTCCCGTTCCTGCAGACTCAGTAGTGCGGTGATGTCTGGCGGCATTGACCTTTCCTAGCCTACCAGCTCATAGGGTCAAGGTCCCGTCTTCAATGCGCCGCTTAAGAGGGCGCCCTCAGTAGAAAGTTCGCCCGGAATATGTTGAAAATGCCTCACTTAAGGGCAATCCTTATCGCGTCGCCCGGTAGATACCTGTCTGATGAGTCTCCGCATCCAATGCCCCGCCTGTCAGCGCCAATTCACAGTCGATGAGGAGCTGAAAGGGAGGACTGTGGAATGCGGGTCGTGTGAAAAGCAATTTATCGTCGATAAAGATTCCGTTATCAGAGAGCGCGATCGCTATTTTCCGGGTGATATTAAGAAGCCGGGGTTGAAGCACTATGGAGTAGCTCCCAGTCAGTCCGAATCCAAGCCTAGGGTTGATTTTGCCACTGCTCTATATAGTGAAGCGGCAAGCGCTGCGGATGTGATTCCGCCGGCTCCCGGGCGGACTATCGCCGGGATAGCAGGCATGGTCATTCTCTTGGTCTATCTCGTTGCTCTAGTCTTCGGTTGGATGGGACAGGGCTTTTTCGGTGAAATGGAAACCGCGAAGCGAATCTTACTGAGTGGATTTGTTATCGTAGTTGGGCTATTGCTTATTTTTACCGGAGGACGCCGTCGTCAGAAGCAAACGATTCTGGGAGGGGTGGGAGTTGCCGCAGTAGTATTGGGGCTGAGTATTTTCATGCCTTCCGGGGATCCGTTGACCCGGGGGCCTTCTTCTCCAAAGCAGACTCCTGCTGAAAGGGCGTTTTCCGATTCTGAGCCGGTCAGGATGTCAGAAGAGAAAGCCCGTTTAGAGATGACCTATGACCCGATCCAGAGAGCGATTGATACATTTGGCCAGGAATCCGTGTGGGCACTCTGGGCTCCTAGAATGCGGCAGCATTTCCGATACCAGATTCAAAGATATCTTCAGCGTAAGACCGGGTCTGCTGCTCGGCCGGCATTTTACCCCCGGGGAGAGGGAGGGCTTTTGGTTATCGAAGGGGTTGTCATCAAAATGCCGGAGTTAGTTGGTCTCGTGGAGCGTTTTGCGAACGTGGAAGACGTCTATGAGGATCTCCGAGTATTGCGGGTTGAAGTGAAGGGGGAGAATCTTCTGGAGCCCAGCTCGGAGCTTGAAGTCAGATTAAACGATACGACCAGTGAGTCCTTTATTGTACTGAACCGGAAGGAGCTGGAGCATATTGACGTCGACAGAGTGAAGGATGCTGCTCAGCGGCTTTCAACGGTGGAGCCGACCCGGTTTCGGACTGAAATTTCGGGGCGGCTCGTGGAATTACTGGATGAGGAAGCCGATACGGATTTCCGTTCGACGATCTGCAAGGCTATCATGGTCTGGTCCTCTCCGGGAGACGGTGCAGAGCGCGCCGTGGTTCGCCTTGTCTCAGATCTTATTTCCAGCCAGCAAAGCGTCCCAAAGAGCACGATTCAATTTCTTGTCGAGCGCCGTTCCGCAGGATTGATACCCCTGTTGAAAGAGCTTTGGGAGAAAGCCCCGCTGAGCTGGGAGGGAGAGGTTATTGCCATGGGTAGTGAGATGGAGGAAGTCATCGCCCAGTCGATCGATTCCGGTGATGATTTAGCGGCCCAGAGGTCTGCCTTGCTCATTCTCCGGAGAGTGGGGACGGAGCTAAGTCTACCCAAGCTTCGAAGCGCACTTGAAAAATCTGAGAGGGGATCTGATGTGGTTCTCCTGATTGAGCGGGCGATCGAGGGGATCGAGAGCAAGGTGCGGAACACGGGAGAAGTGCCGGAGCCTGAGGTGGAGCCTCTCGTTGCACCGGAGGTGGCCCCTGCGCCTGAGGTAGAGCCTCTCGAAATCATCGAGGAAGAAAAGCCGGATGAGCCGGAGTCCGTCCCGCAGGACAATTGACCACGAGTATGCCGCTTTGGCGGGCAACTGTATGCACTGCGGATTTACAGCGGTCTTTGGGAGAGGTCTTGGATTCTAACTCCCTGATGATTTGTTGTTTAAAGGGTTTTGACTTTGTAGTTTCTCAGGGCTTGAGGAGGTGAGGACAGGTTTTTCTCGGTAATGTTTGGCACTGCTGCAGCCGATTGAAGCACACGACGTTCTTGTCCTAGGGCCCCCAATCATGCTCCTATCCACCTATGAGACGACGCTCCTTTCTGCGCACCGCCACCGCTACCGCTCTTTTCGCCGGCCCCACCCGGAGTCTCCTCGCTCTTGAGGAGAACGACAAGTTTCGCCGCCAGATAGGAATTCAACTCTACACCCTTCGAAATCAGATCAGGAAGGACCCCCTCGGTACCATCAAGGTGGTCAAGGAGGCCGGCTATGCCCAAGGGGAGATGTATGGTTTTCCTAATTGCGACCCGATGATCAAAGCGGCCAAGGCGGTGGGACTCCAATTGCACTCCTCACACTTTGAGTGGGAGTCAGTGGTTAACCCAGCCGACAAGGAGTTTGCCGACTTCCGCAAGACTCTCGAAAAGGCAGCCAAGGTAGGTCTTAGCCATCTTGTGATCCCTTACCTCCATGGCAAGGATCGCGAAACCCTCGACGACTACAAGCGGACTGCCGAAAACTGCAATAAGGCGGCATCACTGGCGAAGAAGCATGGAGTCCAGCTGGCCTACCACAACCATGCCTTTGAGTTTGAGCCGAAGGAGGATGGCGTTTCCGGATTCGATGTCTTCGTCAAGGAATTCAGCTCTGAGATGCAGTTCGAGCTAGATGTTTTCTGGGTCAAAGTAGGCAATATCGAACCAGTCCAACTCATCAATAAGCTCAAAGGACGTATCTCCCAGCTTCATCTCAAGGATCTGAAAAAGGGAACTAAGGTCCCCAGTTTTGGAGGGCTGCCAAAGGAGGCGTTCAAGGAGCTGGGCAAAGGTATGATCGATATGGAGCCTATCATTGTTGCTGCCCACGAAGCCGGGGTATCACACTGCCATGTCGAGCAGGATCATAGCCCCGCGCCCCTTAAGAGTATTGTGGAGAGTATGACCTACCTTAGGAGCTTGTAGTTTTTTCCGTAGAGAACCACAACGTGCCGGTATTTGAGGCTGGAATCAGAGAGGGTTTGGAGAGGGTGTTGAGGTGAGTGAAGCGTTTGAGGGGGTTCGGAATGGCAGTTGTTTAAGTAGCTGTCCTGCGACCAAGCGGGGCTCATGGCTCACATGACAGATGGATGGGTATCCGATGGTATTACCAATGCAGATTTCGGGACAGGCAGAATGTGAGAGGCCTCAATGATCGAGGGTCTGGTCAGGGAGGTCTCAATTGAGCGACAGATACACGTGGGCCATGGTGGCACTGGGAACGCGGTAGCACTGTCTACGACCTAGAGATCCTACCGGTCCGGTGTTTGGGTGCCTAATTCCTCTCTGCCAGTTCACTATGATTGTATTATGACTCAGGTTTTGTAGTTTTTTCCTCCCATGCCGCCGTGGCGGAATTGGTAGACGCTGCGGACTTAAAATCCGCTTCCGGTAACGGAGTGAGGGTTCGAGTCCCTCCGGCGGCAGGGCATGGGTGTTGAGCAATATTGAATCTGTTTTGGGGATGGTATTGTCCTGCTGAAGCAGGGAGGAGCGCTTTCTTCCGAATTGAAAAAGAAAGGTTCCTGTGAGAGGTAAAGGCCACATGAGTCCGGAAGAGGTATCTTCACCAGATATGGGAGACTTTCCTGTCGGTACGGAGAGAGGATCTGGGGCGCATGAGGAAAGCTGTCCTTTCGGGTCGAGCAGGGGTGTGCTTGACCACACCCGCCGCTGGGATGCGCTCGCTGACAGTGCGTCTCTCTGTGACAACGATGGTCCTGATCGGACTATCGAGGAAGAGGCCCGAGAGGCCTGGAGAGAATCAGTGCGCTGTATAGGACGGCTGCACTGGCAATCCCTCCAAGTTGTAGACGCCCGGTCGATAACGGATCCCGATTCAGTGTTCGAGGCCTGCGTGAAGCATCTCGAATGCGCGACCAATGGAGGTCGGATCGTGCCAACCCAGACTGTCTTTGGGCGCTGGGAGGAACCCGGGAAGGAAATTCGAATATGGAATCACCAGCTGATCCGCTATGCGGGTTACCGTCAGCGTGACGGTGGGGTTCTTGGGGATCCCATGAACGTAGAATTTACGGAGATTGTCTGTGGGCTTGGGTGGAGGCCTCCTTCTGCTCCTGGAGCATTCGATCTGCTTCCCCTCGTTATTCAATGTGGGGAGCAATTGCGGGTTCGTGAGTTGCCGCCTGGCGTAGTTTTAGAGGTGAAATTAGAGCATCCTGATCATGCATGGTTCGAGGCGCTTGGGTTGAAGTGGTACGCTCTTCCCACTCTGTCGGATATGTTGCTCGCTACTGGAAAAGAGCTCTATCCCTGTGCTCCATTCAACGGGTGGTATATGGGGACAGAGATCGGCTCGCGCAATCTCGGGGATGAGGGTCGCTACAATCTGTTGCCAGTAATTGCTGAGCGACTTGGACTCGATTGCAAACGATCTCTGTTGTGGAAAGATCGGTCTCTTGTGGTGCTCAATGAAGCGGTGCTGCACTCGTTTGAGCGGGAGGGGGTCAGGATGGTTGATCATCATAGCGCATCACGCGAGTTCCTCAAGTTCTGCAGCCGTGAGGAGCAGGCCGGGCGGGAGGTGCAAGCAGAATGGTCGTGGATCGTGCCGCCTGTTGCGGGATCGGCGACTGGGGTGTTCCACCGGGCATACCAGTTGCAGCCCAGATTACCCAATTTCCTCCTTCAGCAGGAGCCGTGGAGAACGCAGAGGGGAAGAGAACTCCTGGGCCGTTTCAGTTAGTCCGCCGGAGTGGGCGTGTCATCGATTCCCGTTCGGGGGCGGACTGCTCTGGAGGATCTGTCCTGGCTATCCAATTTCAGGGGAATAGGGACCTTTGTCGGAAGGGCGGTCCGCGACACTCAAATTCCATACTTCCTCCACACACTTATCACTTGTGTTGCCATGTGCCCTTGGATCGAGAGAATGTCATACGTGCACCATCGTAGTGTGACTCCTGAAATCCTCGACTCGCTTCCTCCTGATGATCGGCAGGCGCAGCGCAGTCGGCGGGAATTGAGGTTCATCAACAGAGTCATGGGGAATAGTCGCTGGATTCTTTCCGGCCTTTCGGAAGCGGCGCATGGTGCAGAAGTCCATGAGCTTGGAGCGGGAGATGGATGTCTTCTGAGAAAGATCGCAGCGCAGGGCTTTCGTCTCTGTGGCTATGACTTATCACCTAGGCCCGCTGATTTGTGTGAATCACTACTCTGGCAGCAGGGAGACTTTCTTGAGAATAAGGAGACTTTCCAGGGTATTGTGGTGGGGTCATTGATTCTGCACCATCTGGAAGTGGAGGAACTACAGCGATTGGGGAAACGGTTCCGGGGCGCGGATCAACTTTTGTTTGTTGAGCCTCTTCGCTCTCACTTGGCCCTGTTACAAGGGTGTGCATTGAAGCCATTTCTCGGTCCGGTGACACGCCATGATATGATGGTGAGTATTCGTGCTGGATTCAGGCCCGGAGAGTTACCCCTGATGCTGGGTCTCGACCATGAATGGAAAGTGGAGGAGGCAATGACATTACGAGGAGGCTACCGGTTGAGGGCAATACGCGTATGAGGCAGATTACGATTGCAGGTGGGGGGTTGGCTGGGCTCTCTCTTGGAGTTGCGCTTCGTCGTGCGGATGTGCCTGTGGTTCTCCACGAGGCTGGTCGATATCCTCGTCACAAGGTCTGCGGGGAGTTTATCAATGGGGTGGGAGAGGAGACGCTCTCGAATCTGGGGATCGCGAATTTGTTTTCGAAGGCAATCCTCAGTCAGGAGACGCATTGGTTTATTGGGAATCGCCACATGTTTGCCGGAAGGCTGGAAAGGCCTGCGATTGGAGTCTCGAGAAACTGGCTGGATTTAAAGCTGGCAGGAATGTTTGAGGATCTTGGAGGAACTCTCCACACGGGGTCTCGCCAAAAGGAACTGAGGCAAGAGGGTGTTGTCTGGGCGGCGGGTCGGAGAGGAAAGCGAAAGAGCAAATGGTTGGGGCTGAAGATCCATGTGGAAAATCTGCAGGATCTCCAAGGTCTCGAAATGCATATGGGCCGTAGCGGGTATGTTGGTCTTGCTCCGGTTGAGGAGGGAAGAGTCAACGTGTGTGGTCTTTTTCGTCTACAGCATTATGGGGGGAGGGGGGCTGAGATGTTATGGAACTGTCTCACGGCTAATGGATTGAAGAGGCTTTCAGTCCGATTGCAGGAGGCGGGTCCCGACCCCAGTTCTTTTACGGCAGTCAGTGCTCTAGGGTTTGGAGGGCAGCCGGGGAACGATGGGCTTTTGGCTCTTGGAGATGCAGAGAGTATGATCCCTCCTTTTACTGGGAATGGAATGTCGATGGCATTTGAAGCTGCCGAGACCGCATTGGAGTCACTCCGTCAATATTCAGAGGGGATAGCATCTTGGGAAAAGGTGGTGCGGGATGTTCGTAGAGGTCTCAAGGCGAGATTTCGGCGTCGCCTTCATATGGCGCGTATTCTGCATCCGTTCTTGCTGACCCATACGGGGAGAGCTTTCCTGTCAGGAGCGACGCGTTCTGGGCTCCTACCCTTCAAGGCTCTTTCCCGCACTTTGCGTTAATACCCATATCCATGTTTCTCGAATCTCTCACCACGGCGTTTCCCTCTTTCTCTTACAGCCAGAAGGACTGCTTGGAAATCACTTCGGAGTCTCCAGCCGTGCAGCGCCTCAGACCTCGCTCCCAGAGTTTGCTGGGCAAGGTTCTCTCGGGTGATTCAGGCATCGAAAAAAGACACTTTGCGACCGAGGATCCTACCAGACTTTTTGATTGTGATGCCGGCGAGCTCAACGCGAATTTTGAAAGGGAGGCTCCGCGTCTCGCGCAGGAGGCTCTTGTTCAGGCTGTGCAGGAGGCCTCTCTCGGGATAAGCGACATTGACGCTCTGATCGTATGCACCTGTACAGGTTATATTTGCCCGGGTGTCTCCAGTCATGTTGCGGAGCGGTCTGGGATGCGCAACAATGTCTACCTTAGTGATATTGTTGGGCTGGGTTGTGGTGCGGCGGTGCCGGCCCTGCGTGCCGCCCAGGGATTTCTGAAGGCGAACCCCGGAAGTCGAGTGGCCACTGTTGCGGTCGAAATATGCTCGGCAGCATTCTATCTTGATGATGATGCGGGGGTCTTGATCAGCCTTTGTCTTTTTGGTGATGGTGCTTCTGCAGCCATCTGGTCTGACGTTCCGGGTGAGGATAAATATCAAGCAGGCGCTTTTGAGACGCTGCATTGGCCCCAAGAGAGGGAAAAAATCCGGTTCGTGAACGCGGATGGTAAATTGAGAAATAAACTTCATCGTAGTGTGCCCGAGCTGGCGGGCACGGCGGTTGGTGAGCTCTATAACCTAAGACAGGGTGAGCCGGACCGTATCCTCGCGCATACCGGAGGTCGGGATGTCCTAGACCAGTTGGAGGGCCGGCTGGAGTGCGGAAGCCTTTCCGAAAGCAGAGAAGTTCTCAGAAGCTACGGAAACTGTAGTAGCCCCTGTGTGCTCATGGCCCTGCATGAAAGGCTGAAGCAGCAAACTCCGGACCGCCGCCTCTGGTTAACGAGTTTTGGAGCAGGGTTCTCTGCGCACTCGTTTGAGATGTGGCGGTAGCGCTGCCAAGCTTAATAGTGTTTGGATGATGAAGGGGTTGGATAACTTTACAAGGAGCCGGCAGCCCTTTACTACTGGGAATGTCCGTGAATGCTGCTGACGCCCAGTGTGCCTGAAGGTCTGGAGATTAAATCGATGAAATCCCTCGTGATGTTTCTGCTGATTCCGTGCTTGGCATGCTTGGGAGATTTACGTGGTGAGAGTTTAAAGCCCGGTACGAATCGAGTGAAGTTAGTGCACGATGAGCCGCGCGAGATGCTCGTCCGCCTGCCCGCAGACTACGATCCGGAGAAACGGTATCCGGTAGTGTTTGGTTTCCATGGAGCTGGGGGACCGATGGAGGGATACCATCGGTCGCTTGAGCCCTTGGTAAGAGATCATGGCTATATCAGCGTCAGCCCGCAGGGGCTCAGCAACGGGCCGCGCAACCGGAGGGGCGTCACGGCGTGGAATGGATTCGAGAATCACCGCTTGAGCCAGGCAGATGACATTGGCTTTGTGAGGAAGGCTATCGACTACCTGGATAAGCACGCTTCCATTGATCGTCGGAGACTCTATGCGACCGGAGGGTCCAGTGGGGCTATTTTCTGCTTCCGGCTGGCCATGGAGACAGATCTTTTCGCTGCGATTGCCCCAATGCGGGGAGCGATGATCAAACGGCCCCCAATCCCGAGTAAACGTCCGAGGCTCTCGATTTTGATGGTATGTGGAACGAAAGATGGACTCTTCACCGGGGAATCCAAGGTCCCCGGCGAAGTGTTTTATCCAGCCCACGAGACAATGAGGCTATGGTCGGAGAATCACGGGTCCAAGGCAGAGCCTGTGATAATTAAGCAGACAGAGGAGATCAGTGTAACCCGTTACTCCCCCAGGAAATCCGGCTACGAACTATTGCTCTACGGTGTGAAGGAAGCTGGACACGGGCTTGGGAGAGAGAGGATGTCACGTGCGATAGATTACATGGCCCGGTTTTTCTCCAAGCATACAAGGCCGCCGTCACCATCTCAGTAAACATAGGTCTTAGTGAGGTTAGCACATTCCTGAATACTACTCGCTCATGCACCTTGCAGACCTTAGGAGAAGAGTCATGAAAGTTCTGGCAGCACTCATGATCGTCATCTTCTGCGGGCACGCGGTGGCTCGGGAGCTCAAGATTCCCGAGGTGGGGGAGCTTCCGCGGATTGACCGTAATTCGCCGAGGCCAACAAGGGAGGTGCTGCGAAATTCAGCATATATCCTGAAGTTCAAGGAGCACGCGCCTATTGGGAATGGGTATGTCATTCTGACCGACCACTTTGAGGGAGATTACCTGAAGCCCTTGGAGAAACTCGCCAAGCATCGTGAGGCCACCCTTATCAAGGTAGGAAATCTTGCGGAGTTGCATCAACCACACTCCCTTCACGGCATGCGCAACAGGCTGGCGAAGCTGAAGCCCAAGTATGTGGCGCTGGCACCGCGGCAGGAGTCTTACCGTGAAAACATGCTGCTTGGGGCATGGGAGCTTCTTACTACTCTCGATGACGATCCATATCTTGATGTCTTCCCGGGGATTCTTGTGGCGCCGTCGTCCGGAAGTTTCAAAGCGCTGATTGATCGAACGATACGTTATCGAGCAATTACCGCAACGGACCTTCGACCCTTTGCTATCAGTCAGGTCGCTTCCAATGAGGAAACTCGATCTCTGCAGAAGGCGGGAGTCCTGCGTAAGGTGTTTGCGAGTCATGGAATCAAGACCCCTACTCTCGCAGTCTACACGCCGAAGGCTACGGGGGCTCCAGAACTCAAGGGTGAGAAAAGTTGGAAGATTCGTCTCACTCGTAAGGGCGATTTTGTGAAGGAATTCCCTCCGGGGCTGTCCGGGGTTCTGCGCGAGGCCAGAGTAGTCATCATGCACGGGCATGGCATTCCTGGGATGTCATGTTCAGTGGATATCGATGGGATTCCAGTTGGCTCACGCAACGAGGTGATTCTCTCGGGGTCATGTTTCTCAGCCGTTCCCACCAAATCGGACTTTCCCCGAATGACTTCTGCTCCCGGTGGCTATAAGGTGGACCAGCGTCCGTCCTTTGCGACTCGGTATATTGAGCAGGGCGCTACTGTGTTCTTTGGTCACATGCGGCTCAGTTCCGGCTTTCCGCATCTCTATCCCGTATTAGAGAAATGGATGAGCGGAGCAACCGTGGGAGAGGCTTATCAGCAATTGATCAACGGAATTATCGACATGCGCGGATTTAAATCGGGTCGCTACGTGGTTGAGCAGCCGGCCGACCAGCGCAGATTGCCGCAGAACGCGCTTCTCTATGTCGTCTTCGGAGACCCGGCCCTCGCGCCGTTTGAGTCCTTGAGCAAGGCCGCGAGGAAATAAGATGCCGACCAAGATCAGGGACGAAAGTCCGAGGGCTTAGGAAGGGGGTTGTCGGGGTCATTCCCTCCGGTGTTTCCTGAGGGAGCGCCGATCGGAACCGGGCGGATGCGCTCGGAGGTAATGCGAACAACAACGTTAAAGCCGGCCCCTTCCTGACCAGTTCCAAGGATTACACTGTGTCCTTCCTCGGTATACCAGAGATGAGATCCCAGAATAGCTCCGTCCTGGAGTTCGTTGGCGCTGGGGAACTCCGCAGCTTGTACCGGTCGGCCATGGAGTTTATTCAGAAGATCAATCAGTTCGGACCAGTTCCCCTGCAGGGATGTGACATACTGCCCTTTGCTGACAGGCTGGGTTTGAAGAGTGACTTCGCGAAGCCCTCCGCTTTTATGCCAGTCGAAGAAGAGAAAGCAGTGGAGTCCCCCTATGGTGGCCTTTGTTTTATAGATCCCATTGAGGCCAGTTCGGCCGAGAAAAATTCCATCGCCGGCAGAGGTGACCAGAGCACTGGCCTTTAGTTTTTTTTCAACTGTATTGCGACTATCCCCGAACTCCAGCTGATCGAAGGCTGCTCCCTTGGGAGGGGGTGCGTCTGCTGAGAGGTCCTTGGGAGCGACATTCCTTCTTACCCAAGACTGATCCTGATCGTGAAGCTTCCGGATACTGAGGGTGATGATTCGGCCATCGCGTCGCTTAAGGGTGACGCGGGCGCCGTCGCTGGAAAGATATTCGGCTTGAAAGCTGCGATCCCCTTCAAGATTACGCCACATTCTCATGGCGGCAGGTGCCATCATGCTCGAGGTGAGAACAAGGCTGATGATGATAAGGGGACGCATGAGTGGTTCAGTGATTTTCTTTAAGGCTCAGGGAGAGAGGAGCTGGTGGCGGGGAGTTTGTAATTTGAGTGTCTGGTGTGAGGGGTTCTTACAATAAAAGACCCGGCAAAGGCCGGGTCTTCACGATTAGAATCTGGACAGATTGAATCCGGCTACCTGTTCTGGCGACGGCTGTGTCCAAAGTATGACTCGTATCCAAGCTCTGGAGGAAACTCAGAAAGCCCATCACTGGGATTCATTTCTACGCGCCAGTCAGTCCCGCACTTCTTGTAGGGGGGCTTGAATGTTCCGTTGTGGGTTGGGCTGTGGAAAGTGATCAACTCGTAGAATCCGTAACCCATCCGCTGAAGGGCTCTCTGGCTGCCGTCCACGATGCCGTAAGAACCACCAACCTTGCGTCCGCCTGAACTACCGCGACGGAAAAACTGCTCGGGGATTTCGGTGATCCCGTAAAAGATATTGGCGAGAGCGCGGCCCAACTTACGAGAGGAGTTGTACTGGGCTCCTGGAGGTGCCTGGATGTCGGCGTAGGCACTGCCTGCCAAGGCGAGGACGGAAACGATCAGGATCAGCTTTCTCATTACGCTGCGTAGTGTGACCGAGAAAGGCCGGCGCTGGCAAGCGGTTATTAACCTATTATGACCGCGGTGTATTTCACGCATTCTCCGCGTCAGGCGAGTCCCCTGAGGGTATCCCTATTGGATCGTAACATTCTAAAAATGAACATTTTGTAATGTTTACTCAGGGTCCTCAAGTTGCTCTTTGCGAGGTTCCCAAGGGAGTTTGGCACGGTCAGCATTTTCTGGGTAGAGGAGGCGGAGAAAGGCCTTCAAGTCTGGTTTCAGAGGGCGAAGGACATCCCGAAGCTCGCTTGCTTTTTCGAGATGGCCCTCCTCCAAAAGGGAGCTGGCCTTCGTTTCTAGCTGGGCTCGGTAGTCTTCTTGTAGGGTCTTGATCTTGCTGTCGTATTTTGTCTCAAGTGCTTCGAGCGCGGCGACAGCCTGCTTCTGGGTAGTTTGCAAAGCTACTCTGTCCACGGCTATGGAGGGCAGGAGTTCACCATTGGCGGTAGCCTCCTTCAGGGAGACTTCAAGAATGTCCAGTTTTTCGAGGCTTCCACGCAGTTCTGCCTCATCCTGTCCAGGTCGTCGAATCATGCTCCTGAATGCCGACTTGGCTTCCCGGATATGTTTTGTCAGTTCGCGCTCATACTGCCCCACAAGTTTCCTCTTGCTCCACGCAAAGGAAGTTAAATCTGATCCAACTAGCTGCTGAGTTTTTCTGTTTATAGCCGCGAGCCAGGTTTTGGAATTAAATGTCCTGACGTTTTGCGCGGGAGTACTCCTGCCGGGAGCGGTCCATTCGAGGAGGATGCCCGGTGCCTTTCGGCGGCTCCCCTCGACCATGGTCCATCTCCCCTCTCCAGGTTCGCCTCCTCCCTGCAGGAGAATACGGTCAAAGAGAGGGTGAGGATTGCCTCCCTGCACAAGTCCTGCGCCATGCCATGCTTCACCGCTGATCCATCCCCAAGGCTGCTCGGGGCCACTCCTAAATCCCCCTATCCAGAGACCCTGACCCGTTCCAAGATAATCCCAGAAGTTTGAACAGATCCATTCGTGTTCTTGGCTATTGGAGGGAACTGCGAGGTAGGCCCCATGGGTGGCGGCAAAGTCGAGAGCCTCTCCCCAGCTGATCATTGAAGTCCGGACAGCATAGAAGTGCGATCCTTCAAATGAGCGAGTGCCGATCGGAAGGCCTTCTCCTCGTAAGAGGCTTGGCCGGTCCCCGGACAAAGCGAGGGTCTTGGCTCTTTGAAGTTGTTCCTGCTCCGTGCCGGGATTATCGCCATCGTCTCTCCATTCAAGGAGGACATCGCACTTTCTTTCGGAGTTTGCAGGCATGAGAATCCCTTTTTCGTTCAGTGCGAGATGCCAGTCCTCCGCTTTTCCCACTGAGCGCCCGGTTGGCAGAGCGGTCCCATCGAGCCAATACCATTGATCATTCGCTCCCTTGCCGGCCCCAAGCCATGCTGGGTAGCGCATGTCGAATCGGTCTTTGGCCCACTCGCGGTCTTTCCTTTCCTTGAGGATTGCGAGATGTGCTCCGTGGGTCTCAGCAAAGGCCTTGGCCTCCTTCCATGTCATGGTCCGCTCCCAGAGGGCGTAGGAGCGATCGTTCCGCCGGACAGCTTCCGGAGGGAGTTCGCTCCGGTCTCCCGAGGCGAGAGCTATTTTCAATCTGGCCAGAGAGTCCTTAAGTCGTTCGCGAGGTGCTGGTTTTGAACGTAGTGCGGAGTTGCGATCCGGAACGGATTTGCGGGGTGCTGAGTTTTTAGAAAAGGGATCCGGGCGTTCAGTAAGTTCCCGGGTTTGATTTGAGGATTGAGTTTGGCGGGAGGGCAAGTCTTTGTCCTCGCTCGCGAACCGGGAGGCAAAAGTAGCAACAAGCGCAAGCAGGACGAGTGCGAGAGCAGCTTTGGTGACAATGCCCCAGGGAATTAACGGGTTGGTTTTCTCCCGGTGTTGAGCCGGGGTTGCGGCGATCTCATGGGATTTTCGGATAGGAGTAATAGGGGCCTCGGGGCCCTTGATGGCAGGGCGAGTTTGTGCAGTCTGTCGGAGGTCGTTAGCGAGTTTCTCTGCCGAGGAGATACGATCATTGGGGGAGATAGAGGTTGCTCTCTTGATGATGGCATCCAGAACGAGGGGTGTCTTTGAGATGCTAGAGGGTGCAGGGGGGCTGTTTCCCTCGGGGGTTGCCCCGGTGATCAGTCGATAAAGAATGCGGGCGAGGGAGTAGACATCGCTTCTGGGAGTGCAGGGTTCTCCAGCAAGAACTTCGGGAGCTATGTAGTCTGTCGCTACGTGATCGATGTCTTCGAGGGGGCCTTTGAGAGGTTCGATCGTGATAGTAAGATCGAGATCCTGGTTAATGGTGACGCTGGTAGGAGAGAGCTCGCCGTAAGCGAGGCCTTCATCGTGTGCCCGGGCCGCTTTTTCACAGAGTGCACCGACAAGAGAGGCCGCCTGTTCGTAGTCGACGGGGCCATGTCTCATCGCCCGATCAAGTGTGGAGGTCTTGGTCGCTGCTGGGTCTGGATGAGAGGAGTCGGGTCGCATACTAAATTACGGCTTCATAGATGAAGCGGTATGTTGCGCCTCCTGGGTGGCAGACGTCTCCTCGTTGGCAGGCGTGTCCTCGTTGGTAGGCGTCTCTTCATCCGGGGCAAGCATTCTCTGAACCTCTTCTTGTATGGGCGCAATTTCACGAAGAGGAATCAGGGGGTCTTTTACGATAAAGACTTCTCCTGAGTGACGATGCTCATAGATACGAATAAGGCCGGTTCTGGTTTTCTGTGAGTCAGTCTCTACGAGGATCTTTTTTCGCTCGAGCATGATGGCGAGGATGTAGCGGGTGTTTTCGGTGTGAGCCTCGTCCTGTTCGATCATCATTTTCAGGAGAGATTCGGGGTCATCCTTGTCTACGATCGTGACTTTGGCTTCGACCTCGGGTGGTCGGTAGACGGTGCGCCAGAAGGAGAAAGGGAGGGGAGCCTCGTTCTCACGGGACTCCCACGCCTCCTGCGAGAAATCAGATCTCAGATAACCATCAAGTTCTGGGTCGGGGAAAATGGCTGTAAAAAAAACCTCTCCCTCGGTGAAGGGTTTTTCTGAAATCGAACATTGATGCGCACGGGATTTAATGTGCCAGGAATCAGCTTTAGACATGGTGAGATGGAGAGATAGCCCCGAGCGTCATAGCGCATGGGTATTGGTAAGTTGAAGAGAAAATATGATCAGGTGCAAAGGGAAAGTAGACTGGGGTTCAGCTTCCAGTTCCAAGGGGAGTGCGACTCAGGATAGCTTGGTAGATGGGTCGCCCCTGCAGTCTTCGCCATAGGAGCACCAGGGCAATGATTGTGAAAATCAGGTTTGTTCCCCAGGCCGCCAGTAATGGTGTGATCTGTCCCGCGTCTCCTAGAGTTAGGAACGCTTCGGAGCAAAGGAGCATCGCGCCAATGAGAAAGGCTGCGATGGCTACGCCGCCCGCGGTGCCCCGGCGTGTGAAGGCGATGCCAAGGGGGGCAGACAGCAGAACGACAACAAGACAAATCCAAGGCTGAGCCCAGCGATAGTGCCATTGTGTCAGATAAGCTCTCCGGGGTGCCCACACGTCACCCTCGTGCTGTAGCAGCCAGCTTTTGAGTTCAGGAATTCCCAGATAATTCTTTTCTAGCCCTGGGGTGACGATCTGCCAGGGGGTTTCGGGGTAGTCTTCAACAAGGTAGGGGCTGGGAAGGTTGGTTTCGAACTTTTCAGAAAGGGATCCATCATTGAGTCGAGACCTCAAATCGAGACGTACAGCATCCTTGAATGCCCATGTTCCGGAGCGGGCTGACCATGTTGCTGATTTAGCGTAGAGTACGGACGAGGGGCCATCCTCGTCCTTACTGCGAATCACGACATCGAGGATTGGGTCATCAGGAGTATAGTTGTAGGGAAAACTTCCGACCAGCCATGAGCGGTCCACGGTTCGTTCCGCATCGCGGTGGACGTAAAGAACGTTGCGAGCTTGGCTCTTAGACCCGGACTTTGCGAATTCAATGAGGGCCTCCTGATAACCCTCTCCCCATGGGGCCCAGTGATAGTTCAAGAGCAGGCATGCCAGGCTGAAAAATAGTCCTACTGCTCCGAGGGGCATGATGACGCGAGTCAAGCTCCGCCCGGTCTGGAGCATGGCAACGATCTCATGGTTACTGGAAAGTTTACCGAGTGCGTAGAGCAATCCAAGGAGGAGGCCAAATGGGATAAGGAGAACAAAGACGGGTGGCAGAATGACGAGGTAATATTGAAGCAGGAACGAGCCGAGATTCGTGCTCTTCTGAAAGTTGTCGATGTTGTCGTTCAGATCGATAAGAACATAGATGATCAGCAGGGCGAGGGAGCAAATGCACACCGCTCCCAACATTTGGCGGGCCAGGTATCGATCAAGCGCGCCGGCCATCCCGTAGCAGAGCGCGGCGATTGCAGGAAGGAAGCAAAGTAGACCAAGGAGGAGCGGGCGAAGCTCGAGGGTAATTTGGTCGCTATCCGGGAAGCCGAGGAGGTGGATGTTTACGGCCGCGGCCTCCCGCGAAACCAGTCCAAAAGCCGCGAGGGCTCCGAGTAGCGTCAGAACGAGGCAGGGAGCAAACTTGGAAAGCGGAGAAGGGATCTCGATTGGTGATTGGTTGTTGGGAACAGTGAAGATAAAACCACCCCGCCGTCGAGAAGAGAGATGAAGTGGAAACAAAAATGCTGGGAGGTCCAAGAACGCCGTGAGGCTTCAATCATGTCCCGATGATACTTCCTGCTGGTATGGATAGCGGCCAATCATTGGCAGCTGAGATGAGAAGCGCTTTCTCTGAGAATGGTCTGCTCGCAGGATCTCCAGATTTTGAATACCGCCCGGAGCAGCAGGAAATGGCCGAAGCCGTGGGTCGGAGCCTTGAAAGGGAGAGTTCCTTGGTGGTTGAAGCGGGGACGGGGGTAGGGAAGTCACTGGCCTATCTGCTGCCCGCGGTGCATTACGGCCTCGAATCGGGTAGAAAGGCGGTCTTTTCGACCCATACGATTAATTTGCAGGAGCAGCTTCTCAAGAAAGACCTACCTCTGGTTCGCAAGTTGGCGGGAAGGCCTTTTCGGGCTGCTTTGCTCAAGGGCCGGGGAAACTACGTCTGCCCAGCTCGCCTTAAGCAGGCCCGCATGAACTCTGGAGACCTGTTTTCCAGCAGTGAATCAGACGAACTGGAGGCAATCTGGAAATGGTTTGAGACGACTCGGGATGGAACATTGAGCGATATGGACTTTCAACCAACCCCGAAAGTCTGGCAGATGGTATGCAGTGAGGCAGAAATTTGTTCTACGCGGTCCTGCGGGGCGAGGGGTGATTGCTTTTTTCAAGAAGCAAGGAAGGAAGCCGCTGATGCTGAGGTAGTTGTGATTAACCACACTCTCTTTTTCTCACTGTTAGACATCGAAAACCTGCTTGAGCACGATGGCTACCTCTTTCCAGATGATTTTGTGGTCTTCGACGAGGCTCATACCTTGGAGTCTGTAGCGTCCAACCAGCTGGGATTGAGGCTGACTCAGGCTGGATTGCGCTTTGATCTCCAGCGATTGCATAACCCTCGCTCGAGGAAAGGCCTGCTCAGGAGCTTAGGTGCAGGCAAGGCCATGGCGGCAGTTGAGCGTGCCCTTGCGGAATCCGAGGAGTTTTTTGATTTACTGGGAGAGGTCAGTGAATTTGGCGATCATGGCCGGGAGTTCCGGGTTCGGGAGCCTGAGGTTGTGCCTAATACTCTCGCCGAGCCTTTACGAGAGCTCTGCTCCGATCTGGGCTCACTTGCCGACACGATCGAAAACGAGACGACACGGGCTGAAGTTCAGGAGGGGACTCGACGTATCCGGGATGCTCACGCGACAATGAGGATGTTCTTGGACCAGGAGGATGAGGGGTGCGTTTACTGGGTAGAGGCCGGAGGTGCCGAACGCACTTCCTACGCGATGCGAGCTGCTCCTGTTGATGTGGCTGAACGTCTCGGGCCACTCCTTTTCGCGGAGGGTAAGACGGCAGTGCTCACCAGTGCGACTCTTGGTACTGGTGATCCCGATCTGAGCTATTTTCGGCAGCGTGTTGGGGGAGAGCAGGTTGAGGCCCTTCAGATCGGTAGCCCGTTCAATTACCGGGAGCAGATGAATATTCACGTGGTTAAATCGATGCCGGATCCAACATCGGCAGAATATGGTGAAGCATTGGCGAAGTGGATCGAGCGTTTCCTGCACCAGAGTGATGGAAGAGCGTTTGTGTTGTTCACCAGCTACCGGAGCCTTCAGTTGGTTGCCAAGGAGATCGAGGGTGTTTGTCGGCAGCAGGGTTGGCAGCTTCTGATCCAGGGAAAAAAGTATCCCCGCCATCGTCTTCTCCAAGAGTTTCGGGATGATGAGCGGAGCGTGCTTCTCGGAACCGATAGCTTTTGGACCGGAGTAGATGTTCCGGGTAATGCCCTCTCCAACGTCATCGTGACTCGGCTGCCTTTCGCCGTCCCTGATCATCCGTTGACGGCTGCGCGACTCGAGCGCATTGAAGAGAAGGGTGGGAACCCCTTTATGAATTACAGCGTTCCTGAAGCAGTGATTAAACTGCGCCAAGGGGTGGGTCGTTTGATTCGGTCCTCCCGTGACCGCGGAATGGTTGTGATTCTTGACAACAGGGTTGTGACTCGGAGGTATGGAAAAACCTTCCTTGAAGCCTTGCCTGACGCTCCTATCGAGATTGTGGATCAACCCCTCGAAGAGGAATGATCTGGGCTAGCTGGTGCAGGACAGTGGGCCCTGCTTTTAGGCTGAGCTTTGAATCAGGACGATTCCGAGCATGAGATCGCTTGTCGCAGGAGCTTTGCCGGCCATTGACCGGGGGCAGTGGCTGCCTCCCCGAGATACCCATAGTTTAGAATCGATCCAAGATGAGTGGCGAAAAGCCGCGAGGCCGGTGCAAGGGTGCCCATTCCCATAATGGACAGCGGCAAAGGGGCATCTTCCAAGGCTTCTGCAATTCTTTGAAAATCAGAGGGGGCTTCAAGTGTGAAGGCGCATTTGGCTATATCGGCACCTGCACCTGCCATCTCCTCCACGATGTCCCTCAACTGCTCGCGGGATGGGCACTGTGTAAAATCGTGCCAGCTGGCGATCCGAACCATTCCAATTTCCGAGGCCCTTTCCCAGATGTCTCCTAATTCTTCCAAGGACCGTAATTCGAGGTCCAGAAGCCTTCCTGCTGGGAGAAATTCTGAGAGTATTTCGGCTCTTTGACGGATCGAGAGCTGGTTCATACCTCCCTCATCGGGGTGACGAGCCGTCAAAATAAGGGGCAGGGAAAGCCTCTGTCTGCGGGCGAAATGATGAACGCTGTCGCCATTACCCAAGCTATCAAGACGCAGCTCGATCAAATCACAGTCCTCCTCTGAATACAGGGTCTCCAGAGCCTTTTCACTGCCGGCGGACCCCACTACAAGAGGCTGGCGGCTTTGCAGTAAGGTGGCAAGGTTCTCCATAATCCGGTAATATGCGGATCTCTTCTGATGCCAACCGCCTTCAGTTGCAAGGGCGGTTTGGGTAGTCTCCGGGCGTAACCATGTAAATACGTCAATGTATGGTGATCCTTACAGAGAATTCTGCTGGCCAAAAAGGTGAGGCGTTTTTAGGGTCGGCCCCCGTTGATGCGCCCATCATGAAATCATCCCGATACCTGCTCCCATTTGTTCGTCTTTCGCTGGCATTTTTTGCGGTGGTTGTCGCGCCCGCGGCCATGGCACAAACAGTGAAGAAAATTGAAGCCTCCGACCCCACCTTCGAGGATCTCCAATCGCCGAGCGTCGGTGGAAACACCGGCAAGAAAAGCTGGAAGCCGAAGGACTGGTTGGAGGTTGAGGTAAAGGTCAAGTTGGAGCCAGGTCGCTCTGCCCCTCGCGACGGTCACGTCGATCGCCTCACTGTGCGCTGGTTTGTGGCCGTTGAAAACAAGATCGATAAGGCCGGGCAAAAATATTTCCTGATGGAGAAAGAGGTGACTCACGTCAACGTCCCGCTCGACGAGGATTTTTATCTGTCCTGTTACCTTTCTCCGGCCACGATCAAGCGTCTGACTGGAAGCGAACGCGCAGGTAAGAACTCAATCACCGCTGTGGGTGGAGAAATTACTGTTGCTGGCGCCTCAGCCCCAGCCCGGTTTACCTCGCAAGGAAGCATCAGTAAGCCGTGGTGGCAGTCTCCAACGATGCAGCGCACCAACAAGTATCCACTGCTCGACAAAAGCGAAACTCCCTTCAAGTTTCTCTGGTGGGATCGTTATCTCGAGATTGAGTCGGAGCCGGGCTAGAGCCTCGAGCAGATTGGCCAAAGGCGAGCTGTATTCATCTCACACACATTCTAAACCCCACCAGCCCGCCGGGCTGTATTACCAAAACCTTTTTTAATATATATCATGGCTGACGCAGAGAGCACAGTTGCCCTGAGCATAGGATCGCAACGTATTTCCATGGCGGTCTTTGACCCCTCCAAGTCCGGAGGGCTGATCTTAAAATCATACGGCTCGCAGACGATTCTTGCAGACCCCTCTCAGGATCTCACGCGCCTCCCGCAAATTACTCTTGCGGTCAAAGAGTTGGCGGCCGCCCTCAAGGTGCGGGGGGAAAAGGTTCGCTACTCCATGTCCGGGCAGTCGGTTTTCACCCGGTTCATGAAGCTTCCGCCTCTCGATGAGGATAACGTCGAGGAATTGGTCAAGTTTGAAGCCCAGCAGCATGTTCCGTTTCCCATCGAGGAAGTGGTCTGGGACTGGGCTCGGATGGAGTCCTCCAGTCCTGAAAAAGAAGTTGTTCTGGTTGCAATCAAGCGGGACGCGCTGACCGAAATTAATGAGACCGTGGCCCAGGCGGGAATCGGGACTCGCGAAGTGGATGCCGCCCCAATGGCGCTCTACAATGCGTTTCAGTACAACTATCCGAACGAGGACTCTCCTGTTCTTCTGATGGATGTCGGAGCGAAAGCGACAAACCTTGTATACGTGGAGGGTAGCAAACTGTTCACCCGCAGCATTGCGGTGGGCTCGTCATCTGTCACCACCGCGATCGCAAAGGAATACAATATCTCCTTCGCGGAAGCGGAGAATCAGAAAGTCAGCAACGGGATTGTTTCTCTTGGGAGTGGTCATACCTCCCAGCTCGATGAAGCAAGCGCCCAGCTTGCTACCGTGATCCGTAATTCGCTGAACAGGTTGCCTGCAGAGGTAGCCCGAACGAACAGTTATTACCGTAGCCAGCAGGAGGGAAGCATGCCGACCAAGGTATATCTCGCAGGTGGTGGAGCGAATCTTTCCTATCTCCCTGAGTTTCTTGAAGAGAAGCTGCGGATGCCGATTGAGATTTTTAATCCTCTCCAGCGAGTCACCGTTGGCAAATCGATCGATGTGGAAGGGCTCAGCCGCGAAGCGCACATGATTGGTGAGCTAGTTGGTCTCGCGCTCAGAGGAGTAGGTCGGGCACCGGTCAGCATTGATCTGGTTCCGGACGCAGTTGCTACCGAAAGAGCGACTGCTCAGCGGAAGCCCATTCTCATCGCTTCTGCGGTCATTGCGATGACCGCGATGGGGTTTTGGGCGGCAAATAAGTCGGTCCTTGCCACCGATGCGGTTGCCGAGGAAAAGGCGATGGCACAGACGAAGGCAAAATTTGCAGGACCAGGAGGAAAGATCGACCGGGAGACAAAAAGGCAGAAAGCTCTGGCGGACCTGGCTGAAGCCTACGCGGATCAGCAGGCGGCTCGAGTGAGATGGATAGGTGTTCTCACCGAGGTGCAGTCATACTTCAATGATCAGGACGTCTGGATTACGGATTTTGAGCCGATGGGCCTTTATAAGACCAGCGATCCAAAGTCGGGGGAGGCACGGGTCAAGCAGGGCTTCTCCAAGGCTGCCTATGGGGAGAGCTCTCTGGACAACCTGAAATCGAATTCCTCCGCAGCGGCTACTCCCTCGAGGCGAGGAAAGAAGAAAGGACCTGTAGCTCCCGAGCCTCCGCAGGAAGCAATTAACGTCATCAGGGTTACGGGCTTCTGGAAGTCGGATGCTCAGGCAGTGACTAAGATCGTGGACAGAATCCGAGCGAAGCAGGGTGAGGATGGAGCCCTGTTTTCTTTCAAGCAGAATCCAGCTGACTCCAGTAGTGCTGATCTGGCTGATGGTGATATTCTGCCGGTATTGAACAACACGATTACCGATCCGAATAAACTGGCGGAGCAGTTTGTCATGATTCTACCGCTGAAGAATCCCATCCAAATCAAATAGGGAGAGAGTTAAGTAAAACCAGAACCGTAAAGACTAATGGGATCTTGGATTAAGAATAATACGTTTGAAGCTTTTCTGCTTCTTCTCGTGATCGGAGTGGCCGGCTTGTCATACTCGCACGGGAGCAAAAAGGGCAAGGTGTATAATGAGGCGAAAGAAAATTATGAGCGCCTTGTTTTGGCCGTCAATAACCTGGATGCCAAGAAGCCTGCCCCGACACCGGATAATGCAGATGACTTTGAAAAGCAGGTTGATGACTACGAGCAAACTGTTTCCGACCTTCAGGCAAAGATGCTGACCTACCGCCCCGACAAGCTCGAGGCGATATCGCCGCCAAAATTTATTGAGAACCTGAACGCGGTGCGGGGAGAGGTCACCAATGCGTTCGATGCGCAGGGAGTGGAATATCCAGGGGACCAGTTCTACCTTGGTTTCAAGAACTACACCGGAGGGCTGCCCAAGGAGGGGGCGACTGCGCATTTGAACTATCAGCTGTCTGCCATGAAGGCTCTCTTCGATGTGGTGTCTGCGGCGAAGCCCAGTGCTCTGCTTAATGTTCACAGGGCGGTGTTGGCGGTCGAAAAGGACAAGGCTCCGGAGCCGGCAGCGCGGGGAAGAGGGGGACGAAAAGTTACGAGAGGCACCAGCCAGAAGGAACCTCCATTTGAGAGCCTTCCAGTTGAGATTTCCTTTGTTTCGAGCGAGCCGGTAATGCGGAAGATCATGTCGGACCTGACCAGTCATCCAGACTATTACTTCGTGGTGCGCAGTATGCGGATCCAGAACGAGAAAAAAGACCAGAGCCCGGCCAAGGATGATGTTGAATTTGATGTGCCCGAGGAGGAAGGTTCTGAAGATGATCCTTTTCCCGGATTTGAAGACGAACTGCCAGCTGACGATGCCGATGGCTCCGCAGGGTCAGAAGATCCCGGCTTGGTAGAGGAGCCTGTGGCTCCTTCTCTGGCGGAGGGAGACAAAGGCAGTCGGGTGCTTGGGCAGATTCTGGGCGCAGAGCAGATCAATGCTATTCTTGAATTAGATATTCTTCTCTT
>DFWB01000133.1:2545-3123 GCA_002380675.1 Akkermansiaceae bacterium UBA4145 | reverse complement strand
CTGATCGTCAACTCTCCGGGACAGCTCGCTTCTTTTTGATGAGAAGACGAACGAAAAATGTCATCAGGACCAGCACGAGAACTACTGCTACGACGGGCACAATCACTGCCAGAACCGAACACGCCACTGCGCCTCCAGCCTCCGCAGTGCTTACAACCGGGTTCGCCACTCCTCCGGTGGTAGTGGTAGAAGCAGCCCGGGTCAGCGCGGAGCCGATCTGAATTGTTCCCGCCATTCCCCCGCCACCGATTACCGCGAGCATCCACTGCAGAGCAGGGCTGACGTCTTCGATCTGGCCAAGACTAGCAGCAGATACGATCACGCCGGCAACAACTGCTGCGGGAGTCGTCACACTGTCGAGTAGGTTATCAACCCAGGGGATGTAGTAAGCACCGATCTCGAGGAGCGTTGCCGCCGCAAAGGCGGTCAGGACCCATGTTTCGGATATCCAGACCCACGACTCTCCCAATTCAATCAGACCTGCCCGGGACGCAACACTCATCGCAAGGAGGGGCACAAACACCCTAAACCCACAAGCCGCGGACAATGCCAAGCCGAGACTCAGGGCTGTGATGAGA
>DFWB01000133.1:0-2370 GCA_002380675.1 Akkermansiaceae bacterium UBA4145 | reverse complement strand
CCATGTTTCGGATATCCAGACCCAGGACTCTCCCAATTCAATCAACCCTGCTCGGGACCCTATACTCATCGCGAGCAGGGGGACAAACACTCTGAACCCACAAGCCGCGGACAATGCCAACCCGAGACTCAGGGCTGTGATGAGATTCCAAAAATCCATAGTGACGTAGTTTGTTTAATTAAGATGACCGTTCCGGATGGAAGCTCCTGACCACTTTCCCTTGGAGGGAGAGCAACCCCGGTTTTTCGCCGAGAACCAGCTCCTGCAAGATGAAACTGGCGACATCTTAGCACATCAAATCCCCTATCTCAAAGTTTCTGCCGTTACAAAAACCGCTCTCTTTTGGAATCGCCTTCCGAATCTGCCATGCAATGGATCCCTCGCTGGCAGCATTGCCACGAAATCATCCGTTGGCCTGACCGGGCTTGCTGTTGCCAAAGAGAGATCTCACTCCGGTTACCTTCGTGATAACGAGTTGCCCATTTTTCTCTCCGCTATGACCCGTCAACTGGATTGGGGTCCCCACGTGATAGGCAAGATTGAAGCGATGGAAGTCGCCGAAGCCAATCTCGATCCGAACCGGATCCTTTCCCTCTACATCAATGTAGAAGACCTTGGCCTCGTCCAAATTATCGGACATGCGAAAACGCCCCTGTGCTGTAATTGTACCCTGACCCCGCTTCACCCAGCTCTCAAAGGGACGCTCGCGAAATTCTTCGAAGGGGCTTCCATCAAGGCCAGGTAAAGGGGAAGAAGCCCGTGAGTAGGATTCTGCATCCACCCCAAACTTCTGCATCAGGGCCAGGTGAAGCCGCCCAAGCTCCTGATTCTCGGAGTATCTCAGATAGCGCCCCGTCTTCAGCATGCCCCCCCCCTTCCCTGCCAGAACGATAGGGATGCGCTGAGCGGTGTGATTATCACTGTGCCCCATTCCAGATCCAAAAAGCACCACACACCGATCCAGCAAACTGCCTTCGCCATCCCGGTAACTTTTCAATCGAGTGAGCAGGGAATCGAATTTTTCCATGTGCCAGAGACTGATCTTAAGAAGAGCATCGATATTTGACCGACTGAAGTTCCGGAAGAAGTGGGACAGGTAATGGTGTTGTCGATTAATCCCAAGAAAGTCAAAGATGAGACGGCTGTTGCTGTTACCCAGCATGTAGCTGATGCAACGTGTGGAATCCGTCCACAAAGCCATCGCGATAACATCCAGCATCGACTCTACCTGATCGTCGAGGGAGAAGGGAGTGTCCGGACGCTGAAGACTGGAAAAGTCCACGACTCCTTTCGAGGCAGAGGACATCTTCTGAAGGCGTTGCTCGGTCTCCCTGAGGACCGTGAAATACTCCTCCAGGGTTTCGCTATCCTCTTTACCCGCCTTTCGCTCCAACGCTTTGGCATCTGCCCGGACGCGGTCGAGGAGGCTGCCCATCTCCTCTCGGCGATTTGGGTCCTGAGAGGGATTCCGGAAGAGGCGATCAAAGACAAGCTGAGGATCGCTCTCCCTTGGTAGCGGTTTCCCTTTCTGGTCGTAGGATATATAGCTGCACCCAATCTGATTTACAAAGATTCCCTCGGTAGTGAGCTCCAGCGAGCGATGCGTCGTTTCATTTCCGATCTTGTCCGCAATAATCTGGTCCACAGAAGCAGACTTACGGTTGTTATGATGCCCGGAAAGGAAGCGACGAGTCGAGTTACTGTGAGAGGAGAACCCGAAGTCCCCCATGTTGTCCAGGATCAGGAGGTCATCACGATGCCGGGAAAACGGCTTCATCAAAGGAGACATCCGGAAATCATTTTCTGTGCCTCCATTGATATTCCAGGAGGGCGGATGCACCCCGTTGGGCTTGAAGAGGGTGACAAAGCGAACAGGGGAAGCACTCCCTTCCTCTCCACGAACTCCCGGTGCCCCATGAGACTTCATGATATTCAGCAGCGGCAGAGGAACAAGAGCTCCTGCCGCTCCTCTCAGGAACGTTCGCCTCCCAATCTTCCACGAAGTGCTCATTGCTTTTCCTGCTTCTCGATAATCGTCTCCCGGAAGGAGGAACTCATTACGATTTCAGTGAAGAGATCTTTCCACGTTCCGTTGCGCTCAACAATCTTTTCCGTGATCTGATCGATCACAGGATAATCGTTTCGTGTCATTTTTCTGCAAAGCGCGTAGGAAAGTGTGCGCTCTACCGCGTTACGGACAATTCGACTCCGCTGGGAGCCCATGAAGATTGCTTTCAGTTCGGCATAATCAGTAAAGGTCTCTCCACTGGGTAACTTTCCGGAGGTGTCGATCAAACTGCTGGAGGCAGTCGCGCTCTTGCCACCCCGCTTTATAAAGCGCCCGTTCGTATCGTAGCCATCAAGAGAAAA
>DFWB01000325.1 GCA_002380675.1 Akkermansiaceae bacterium UBA4145 | reverse complement strand
AATAGCCATTAAAATGATTCTGACAGGCATAGGGGATTTCTTCGGAATGCAGCCCTAGCCCTGGAGCAAATCCACCTGGGTGTTCTTGATACACTGTCGTTCGCTCCTCCCACAAACGTCGATCCGAACATGATTTCCACTGCATAGGCCACCAAGATTTCTGTCCGAACCGCTCCTCCGAGGTCACCTTGCAGGACTCCCGGGGTGAATTCCTCTTGTATGACTGCTTCTGGACAGCGAGCCTGCGCCCAGCACCAGATCGAACATCTCCGATGAAGACCACTTTTCTGGCCTTTCTCCTCCTAGCCTCAATCTCCAACTGCCTCGCCGGACCGCCACTCGAGGCCGTCAATTTCGCCCTTGGCGCCAGAGGCCCCTTTCTTCCCATGGCAGAAGCCGCCAAGAGACTGGGGTGGAGGCCGCGCCTCGACGAGGAAAAGGGAATCCTGACCTTGAACAAAAAAACATTCTCCACTGAGAAAATGAGATCCTTCGTTGATGGAAGAATTCTTATCAGCGTGGCAGACCTCACAAACGCAGGAGCTCGCGTAAGAGGCGGAGAGGGTGACGATCCCCTGAAAATCTCGTTCGTCGGCCGGTCTTTCAAGATCATCCGGGCCGCTAAGCGCGCCGAAATCAACCTTGCCGAACAGCGCCTTCGGGCCTGGGAGGGATCTCGCCTTGTCTTGGAGTCTCGTATCAGCTCGGGGAGAGGACGCTCTACACCATGCGGCGAGTTCGAGGCGGGTCCCTACAAAGCACGGAAGCACTATTCCAGCCGCTACAACAACGCCTACATGCCCTTCAGCGTGCAGGTCACCGGCAATATCTTCATCCACGGATTCCGTAGTGTTCCACAATATCCAGCGTCCGCCGGCTGCATCCGTCTCCCCTACCTCACTGACGGTAACCCAGCACAGTTTTTCTACGAGTGGATAGACAGAGGAACTCCGATCGTAATCGTGAAGGAATAGCTTTATTAGAAGACTCTTAATTCTTCGTGCGGAGCACTTACCTTTCGATTCCTTCCTCGATGAAGGACCACATTAAATCTGGATAAAATCGATGACCCTCCTGCCCCCACCGCAGGTCGAAATGATCCGCCGCACCAGCTGCTATATAAATCCTCTCAACAAGTGCCGCATTGGCCTCCACCACCTCTCTACTATGAAGGCCATCCTTGACTCCGTGCACAAGGAGAAGCCTTCGGGGAGCGACAAGCCCACCCAGATCTGACCAGTCACCCCAGTCCCTCAAGCCTGGAACCATACAGCAGTCGCAATGAAAAATAAAACCATCGGGGCTCACCACTGAAGTAAACGAACAACTAGGGACGGCAACGCTGACCCGCTCATCGACTGCAGCCGTGTAGGCGGTTACAACCCCACCTCCGGAATTACCACTCATGACAATCCGGGACTTGTCGACCGCAGGGTGAGATTCAGCCCAGTTCAGCAGGCATTGCATATCCCAGACTCTCTCTCCGACAGGAGTCCTTCCCGCAACGAGGCAATGCATGAGCTGGGCCCTGCAGGGACGGTTCCCATGACGCCCCTTGGGATCGGGCACCACCACTTCATCTGCCAAGCCTCGAGTCGCTGGCACAACGGCCACAAAACCTCGCCGCACTGCCAAGTCGGCAATATTACCCTGCCTTCCCAGAATCTTTTCCCGGTGGGCATTATCGCGATAGACCCCAGCGTAGGAATGAAGACCAAGGCTATCATGTCCATGCGGACATAGAAACAGAGGGAAGCGTTGCTTGCCGCCTGTCGACTTGGGCACCAGCAGATAGAAAGGGATTGAGATGCCAGGTTCCGTTTCAATTTTGCAGAGACTGCGATGATAGACCCCATCAACCTCAGTAATTTTACCCTCGGTGACTACCGGGCGGAAGGAGGCCAACTCCCGCCGCATACGCTCAAGACCTGTCATTTTCACCAGTGCGGATCGGGCTTTATTCTGCCATTCCCGGATTGCCCTGTCCCCCTTGAAGGCATGACGCTGCTCGCCTTGCTGGATCCGCTTCAAATACTGCCGCGTCTCCTCTGGATACTTTACAAAAGGACGAATCTCCTGCCCGGTTGCCAAGAGAGCTCCAACCAGCAGTCCCACACATAGCGGCACTTTCATTCTCTCACTGCAACAGGGGAATCAATCCCTAGCAAGAGCAACCATACCCAAGTCACTTCCGCTCTGCGTGAAGGCCCTCCATCCACGCAATAGCAGCGGCAGGGATGATCTCGTGCCCTCCATCAAAGATAGTGACCGCAGCAGTCGCAGAAGAGCGACGGAAAATAGGCTGCTTATCGCCAAAGCTTGGATCAGGAGCAGCCCTCTCGAGCACATCGGGCAGCCGTGCCTCCCGGGTCATGAATGCAATTTCTTTCAGTCCTATCCGATCCTTCGCGTCAGCAACTTCATTGAAGGCCAGCAATGAATGACTGATTGGAACGCTACCACTGTGCCCATCTGTAATACCTGTCGCAATCTGAAGGCGGACTCGACCTTTCGCGTTCCTCAGATAATGCACGGGTGACCGCTTCCGATACTCCTCGTCAACAGTCCGACTGTCTCCCGGCTTTCCTCCACAGGACTTTACAATATCACTCCAGTAACGACGACCGCTCCTGAGATTATCATGATACCATGCTCTCAGATCTGATATCGAAGCCCACGCGGAGATGCCTGCAAACAATTCTGGATGCCTACCCGCCATCACCAGGCAGTGGTATCCCCCTCCCGAGGTCCCTACCAGAAATACTGCGTCGTCCTGAATTCTGGTAGCCTTTTGGGCATACTCTACCGCACTGACAATATCCCCTACCACCAGATCTGAGCCAGTAGCCTCGGGCCGTCTTGCCGGCCCCCGGAAGTCGGGATGAATATAGGCCCACCCTTTCTTCATGCACCATTCACGAATAGGCTTGTGGTGCTCCTGTCTGAAATCACCAGACCAGGTATGCAGCGCAACCACTAGAGGAACTGGCTCTCCGGTCTTAGGGGCATAAAACATGGCTGACTGCATGGAATCATCAGCCTTGCTACGGTAAGAAACCTCTCCGAAATTCATGCCCTCTGCCTGAAGGGCGCCAGCGAAAACTCCCATCACCACCACACTCTTCCACCCGAAAGGAGATCCAGACATTGTCATGTAGCCATGCTGATCACTCACCCGGTCTCCCGTCAATGACCTACTACTGACATGCGATCATACCTC
>DFWB01000178.1 GCA_002380675.1 Akkermansiaceae bacterium UBA4145 | reverse complement strand
GTGGCAGGTCTCCTGCCCGTCCTATTGCTTTTCGCCCCCGGGCATGCCCGCGAGGCCGCGGTTGCCTCGAGCCATTGGGCTTGGAGCCCCTTGGGGAAGACTGCCTTGCCGTCTTCCGGGTCACCACGGGCAAAGACCCCGTTGGATCACTTTATTTTCTCAAGGCTTTCTGACTCCGGAGTTCAACCGGCTCCTGAAGCCGCCCCCCGGGAGTTGCTGCGGCGCGTCCATCTGGACTTGACCGGCTTGCCTCCCACCCCTGCCGAGATGGAAGCCTTTTTGCGTGACCCCGGAGACGAGGCCTATGCGCGTGTTGTGGACGGTCTCTTGAGCCGTCCCCAGTATGGTGAGAGATGGGGGCGCCACTGGCTCGATGTGGTCCGGTATGCAGAGACGAAGGGCTATGAGCGGGATGAGTATAAGAAGTTCGTCTGGCGGTATCGCGATTACGTCATCAAGTCCTTCAACGAAGATAAGCCCTATGACCGCTTCATTCTCGAGCAACTCGCGGGAGACGAGATTGAGGGAGCGACTTCGGAAACCCAGATTGCGACCACCTTTCTCGCCCTTGGAACTTTTGATACGATTGCCGCAGATCGAGAGGTTGCGGTCTATGACACCCTTGATGATATCGTGGCCACAACTTCAATGGCCTTCCTCGGCCAGACCCTGCAATGCGCAAGGTGTCATGATCATAAGTTCGAGCCTTTTAGCCAGAAGGACTACCACCGGGTGCTGGCGTCCTTCGAACCCCTCAATGTCACTGGAAGGGAGAGAGAGGTTGGCACGGACGAGGATCGGAAGCGATATCGTGAGGCTGAGGAGGCGTATCGGCGCACTACCCTCGACCCGCAGCGCGAGATCGAGGAGCAGTTCTGGGCTCCGATTCTTGAGCGCTGGGCGAAGGACGGTTTGCCGGAGGGACGTAAGGCAAAGCTGAATGAGAAGCAGCTGGCCCTTACGATTGAAGCAATTCCGCTCGCCCTGGATCGACGCTCCAAGGAGCAGCGGACATTCCTGGAACGGGAACGCCACCGGGTCCGCGGCGCGGTCCGGGAGGTGGCTACCGATGAGGAGCGCAAAACAATCTCAGAGCTTGAGCAGAGGTTGAAGAGCCTCGAAAAAGACAAGCCCCAGCCCATGATGGCCTGGGTGTATGCCGATAGTGCCAAGCCTAAGCCATCGCACCTCCGAATCAGAGGGGACGTCCACCAGAGGGGAGAAGTCATTCCGTTCGGGGTTCCGGTCGTGCTGGGTTCCGAAGGGTTACCGGAACCCCGGCCCACCAGCCATTCGTCTGGTCGGAGGCGGGCCCTCGCGGACTGGATCACCGGGGCGCAGGCCCCTCTGGCCGCGCGCGTCATGGCCAACCGGGTTTGGCAATATCATTTCGGCAAAGGCCTGATGGAGGATGGAAATAATTTTGGAGTGGAAGGGGGCGAGCCCACCCATCCAGCCCTGCTCGAATGGCTGGCAAATTCGTTGATTGAAGGAGGCTGGAAGCTCAAGCCCTTGCACCGGCAGATCGTCCTTTCTTCTACCTATCGCCTCTCGGCGACGCATCCGGAACCTGCAAAAGATCCGGACAACAGCCTCTACTCCCGCTGGCCCCTGCATCGGCTGGAAGCCGAGGCGATCCGTGATTCCATTTTGGCTGCAAGCGGGAAGCTGAACCATGAGATGGCGGGGCCTCCCATTTATCCGCCTTTCGCCGACAAGGTGGTCGGGGCCTCATCGGGTGCGGATTGGAAAAACTCGACGGAAGAAGAGGCCTCCCGGCGGAGCGTCTATGTTTTCGCCAAGCGTGCCATCCCGCTTCCGGAACTGGCGGTATTGGATAACCCGGATTCTTCCTGCAGTTGTGCCAAGCGTGCGGTGTCGACTACCGCGGTGCAGTCTCTCCTGATGATGAACGGACGCTTCATCAATGAGCAGACCGTGCACCTTGCGAGCCGCCTCCGGGAACTGGAGGGTGAGGAAGTTCAGATCGAGGCGGCCTTTGATCTCATCCTGTGCCGTCCGCCAAGCACCCGGGAAATGGAGCAAGCAAAGGAATTTCTCGGAAAGGCAGCCCGGGAGCAGAAGATCGATCCTCTCGCCTCGCTCGCGCTGGTGCTCTTCAATACCAACGAGTTCAGTTACCGCTAGGAACAATGAAGCCCTCTCCCCTACCATTTCATTTCCCCTGCGGAAGGACTCGCCGGGAATTCCTCTGGCAAGCGGGGAATGGGTTCTTTGGAACTGCGATGGCCTCGATGCTGGCGCGGGATGGGGTGAAGGCTGGAGAAGTGACTCCCTCGACCCATTTTCCGGCCAAGGCCAAGAACTGCATCTTCCTCTTCATGGTGGGAGGGCCCAGTCATATGGACACCTTCGACCCCAAGCCGGTGCTGGGGAAGCGTCATGGAGAAGAGTATGATTTCAAGCCGGCCAAAGGAGTCAGCCAGAAGGGTAAGGGGAAGCTCAAGGGCTCTCCCTTTGAGTTCAAGGCTTGCGGGCAATCTGGGATCGAAATCTCCGAGCTTTTCCCGCACCTCCGCGAGCACGCTGACGATCTTGCGGTGATTCGGTCCACCAAGGCCGATAGCGCTGCTCATGGAGCGGCCTCGCTCCAGATGAACACGGGCTTCGTCCGGCAGGGGCACCCCTGTCTGGGGTCATGGGCCAACTACGGCCTTGGTTCTACGAACAATAATATGCCCGGCTTTGTCGTGCTTGTGAATGGAGCTCCTTACTCTGGAGCTCAGAACTGGAGCTCTGGCTTCATGCCGTCTGGCCATCAGGGAACGGTGTTCAAGACGTCAGGGACTCCTGTGCCCAACCTGAACCCTGCGATGAATCGCTCCCAGGATACGCAGCGGGACCAGCTCGATCTTCTTGCGACCTGGAATCAGGAGCACCAGAGCCATCTGCCGGTGAACTCAGAGCTAGCGGCCCGGATCGAGGCCTACGAGCTTGCCTACCGGATGCAGGCTCATGCCCCCGAGGCCGTCGACCTTTCCGAGGAAACAGAGTCCACCCGGAAGCTCTACGGAATCGGGGAGGGTGAGGCAGACCGTTTCGGCAAGAGCTGCCTGATGGCCCGTCGACTTGTGGAGAGGGGAACTCGCTTCGTGCAGCTCTATCACTCGAATTGGGACACTCATGGGGACAACGACAAGCGGCACCAGAAACTCTGTGGCCAGACCGACAAGCCGATTGCGGGCCTCCTTGCCGACCTCAAGGCCCGGGGCTTACTTGATGAAACCCTGATCGTGTGGGCGGGGGAATTCGGCCGGACGCCGGTGGGAACCGGGGGGCGCGACCACCATGCCGCTGGATTTTCTACCTGGATGGCTGGGGGCGGAGTCAAGGGGGGAACCGTTCAGGGGGCCACTGATGAATTCGGGTTCCGGGTCACAGAGGGTGAGGCTCATGTGCATGATCTTCATGCCACCATACTTCACCTCATGGGC